>JANXQR010000550.1 GCA_025353435.1 Acidobacteriota bacterium
AACGGCGACGGCAGTCTCATGCATCTGGTCGGCGAAAACGTAGTCGCCGCGCACCCAGGTGGAGGACTGCACAGTTATAACGAAGTGCTGCCGTTGATGATGGTTCGCTACCTGGGGCCCGGGTTGCTCGGCCTGGGCATCACTGCACTCATCGCCGGATTCATGAGCGGCATGGCCGGCAACGTCAGTGCCTTCACCGCCATCTTCACCTACGACATCTACCAGCCCCACATCGTCAAGAATGCCAAGGACGAGCACTACGTTCTTGTGGGCCGCATCGTGACCATAGTCGGCGTGCTCATCTCCATTGGCGCGGCCTACCTGGTCATGAACGCCGCCGGCATCATGGACTATGTGCAGGCGCTCTTTAGCTTCTTCATTTCGCCGCTGCTCGGCGTGGTCCTGCTGGGCATGTTCTGGCCTCGCGCCACCAAACAGGGTGGCTTCTGGGGCTTGCTGGTGGGCACATTGACTTCGATCGGTCTCTGGGCCTGGGTCAAAGCCGACCCGTCCGCGCTGCGCTTCGTCGCCATTTCGCCGGATGCCAAAGACATGGCCGAGAACATGTACCGCGCCCTCTGGTCCGTCATAACATCGGTCGGCGTCAACGTGATCGTCAGCCTCTTCACCAAACCGCGGCCACTCTCTGAGCTTGCCGGCGTCGTGTACGGGGCAACTCCACTGCCCATGGAAGAGCCCGTTCCGTTTTACAAGAAAGAGTGGGTCTGGACGGCCATCGCCATCGTCATCTTCCTGGCCCTCAACATCTACTTCTGGTAAGGAGCACAAATGCATTCGTCCGGTATTTCCATCTGGTTCTTTATCGGTGTTCTGCTTACCGTCTACGGCGCCATGATCCTCGGCTACGGCCTCTACGAGCTCACCCTGCCTCAAATGGCCGTGGCCAACTATCATGCGTCGGTATGGTGGGGAGCCATCTTGCTGGCCCTCGGCCTGTTTTACGGCCTGCGTTTTCGTCCGCGCCGCAACCAATAATCGTCTGTGGAATTGAAGGAGTCTTACTGTCATGTCAGCCAAAAAAAGAACGATGACCTTCGGGATCGTCGTAGGCAATCGCGGATTCTTTCCGGATCATCTGGCCAAAACCGGCCGTGAAGAGATTCTCTCTGTACTTCAGACCGTGGGCGCAAAAGCAATTGTCCTCGGGCCCGAGGAGTCGAAGCACGGTGCGGTCGAAACCTATGATGAATCTCTGCGCTGTGCGGAACTGTTCAAGAAGCACGCAGACGAGATCGACGGCATTATTGTTACGCTGCCGAACTTCGGCGAAGAGCGCGGCATTGTTGATGCCATTCGCCTGTCGGGCCTGAAGGTTCCGGTGCTTGTGCAGGCCACTCCCGACCGCTCCGAGAACATGACCATTGCAGTGCGCCGCGACAGCTTCTGCGGCAAAATGAGCGCTTGCAACAACATGATGCAGTATGGCATCAAGTACTCGCTCACCACGCTGCACACCGAGGCCGTTGACTCGCCTGAGTTCAAGGCCGACCTGGAGTGGTTCTCCGCCGTCTGCCGCATCGTGAAGGGCTTGAAGAACCTGAAGATAGGCGCTATTGGCGCGCGCCCTACCGCCTTCAACACCGTGCGTTATTCCGAGCGTCTCCTCGAAACCAGCGGCATTTCCGTCGAAACGCTCGACTTGTCGGAGATCTTCGGCCGCATCCACAAAATGAAGGACAATGACGACTTTG
>JANXQR010000585.1 GCA_025353435.1 Acidobacteriota bacterium
CGCCGGTCGAGCCGGTGGCCAGCTGCGTCACCACCGATTGCACGTTGGCGTCGTCAAGTACCATGCCCTCGGTATGAGCTGTCAGGCAGGGTGCCTGTTGGTCAGTTGGCTTGTCGAAGCACTGCTGGTCCAGCTTGATCCCCAGTGACCTCGCCGACAGCTCCGCCCTCTCCTTCAACGCCTTCTGTTCAGTTTGGCTGGTGATCTTTACGTCGGAGAGATAGGCCTCGAGGCGCATTCGGTCCCAACTGGCGGCCTGCAGGTCCTGGGTAGCCCGGACAAACGCCCCCGGCCGGTCGCGCACAGCCTTGCGCAGAGTACTAAAGTCACCCCCGGTCTCTGGAGCCAGAAAAATCAGCGCCTGTTGCGCTTCCGCGGGTACCGTGACGAAAATACCTTCCCCTCGCGCCTGCCGCGTCCACGTCTCCACCCGTGTAAACCAGTCCAACGGAGGGGGATTGGTGGCCCCGCGCAGGAAAGCCACGACCAGGACAAAATGAGTCGATTGGCTCTCTGGGAGGTCAGGATGGATCCATAGCCGGTCTCCCGGCATCAGGTTGCTGGCTTGACTGATGGGAAGCGTCACCGCGCCACGCTTTACGTGCACGTCAACCTTGGGACCGGCCAGATCAAAGGCCGGATTCTCTCCCTGAAGGAGTACGGAAACACCAAACATCCCAAGTAGCAGCAGCAGCGGCTGACAACGACGCATAATACCATTGTACGGACATTAACTAGTCAAGCAACCACAGGTCCCAGGGTTTGCTCCGGGGCAAAACCCTAAAATCCCGGAAAATTGTCAACCCATGTAAAGTTTCTGCCTCCTTTTACGCGACTTCGATTACACTGAGTGGGGTTAGAAGTCAGAGTCAAATTAGGTAAAGCCATTCTTTTTTCTGGTAGTGTTCAACAAGCAATCGGAAATTGCACTACGGTGAAGCATTCTCACCGTTGCCTTGTTTTACATACCCCTCAGGGGGAAATTATCCGCGGGTCAGGGCCTGATTGAGAGATAGCCCGCAGCAATAGTACGCCGTGCTCCGAAGCTTGGCCGCCAGGCCCATTCGGCAGCACCGCTATTCGTGAGCAATGTGAGTTGCGGTAGACGGAGAAGAAATCTATGAAGTCCATGAGAGCAGCGCATGCCAGCGTTGATGTAAGTAATATGAGTATTCCGGATGCGGAAGAGATTATCGAAGAAGCCCTGGGTGAACTTTCTTATTCTGAACATCCTGGATTGGCGCGCGCGCTTCGTTTCCTCGCCCCTCCCGGATACCAGGTAATCGTCGAATTGTGCAGTGAGAACGGGCGCAGCAAACGCCGTAACGCATCTGCTGAATCGTGGTCACCGGAAGAAGACGAGGTCCGCATCTACTTCGAGCGAGCAGATGGGGAGGACTCTGGTCCGCGCAGTGTTCGCAGTTCGCCTCGCGCCTCTGGTGACCGCCACGCCGACCGCCGTTTTGACGACGATGATTCTCCTGAACAGCCCAACCCCGCTGATCTGGACTCTCGTGTGCGCGAGTTGTGCGGTGCCTTGGCTGAAGCCGAACGCGGCGGCCATGCTTTTATCGCCCTCAAGTGGTTCCGTGATTCTTTCCTGCCGCGCAAATCATTTCGCTGGAATCAAAATCCGGAGTCGCGTCAGGCTATACTGGCTGAGGCAATCCAGCGCGGAGTCGTACTGACCAGCAAGATTGCTAATCCCAAGACACCTGCCTATCCCACTACGACCATCCGGCTCAACCGAGCCGAGGCCGGAATCCCTGAGGAAGCCCAGCGCTTCCATCCGGTCGCGGTGAATGGCGAAACAGTGACCGCAGTTCTAGAAGAGGAACGGGGGGTTCTGTGAGTTGCTATTTCCTCGAGGCCACAGCCTTCGCGAAGTTGTTTGTCCGCGAGCCGGGCACCGATGCCCTGATCAAGCTGATGGAAAGCGTCGAGGACAATCGCAAACTTATTGCGGCCTCCACACCACTTGAAGTCCATGCAGCCATCCGCCGCCGGGAACGTTCCGGCGGTATCAGCCGGGAAGACGCCGCCGCCGCGCTCGAGATTCTGCGCCTGGAGTCGGCCCGCACCGTCCAGGAACCGTTGAATCCCGCGGTTCTCGAGTGCGCCCGTCAGCTGATCGATCGCCGCGCCCTGCGCTGGCCCGATGCCTTGCAACTCAGCGCGGCCCTCGTGGCGCGCGACATGTTTCAAGGTACGGAAATCATCTTCGTTTCCGCTTGCCAGCATCTGATTGATGCCGCCAGGGCCGAAAACCTCACCATCGTGAATCCCACCCTGGAAGTTTTGGAACCCGTCAAGCAGGCTGAAACGGTCTAGCCGCTCCGTGCGGGTTTCAGAAGTCCTTCCTAAACTCATTCGCCTTCTCGAACTCTTCTCGCAGCCCGGGCGTGCGCAGGTTCTCCCTGATCTGCGCCAGTCGCTGCTCCATCCCCAATAGCGCGCGCTCAATCGCCGCCGTATTCGTATGGGCGATGTCGCGCCACATCGAGAACGGGCTGGCCCCGAGCCGCGTCATCTCGCGCAATGCCCGCCCGCCCACATCGCGCAACTCTGGCGCATCCCCAACCTCGTCTTCCAGCAACGCACTCAACGCCGTGGCCGTGAACTGCGGCAAATGACTGACCCAGGCCACCATCTCATCGTGGCGTCCGGCGTCAATGTCGATAACCCGCGCACCGATCGCCGCAATCCATTCTCGCCAGGAATTAATTAGTGCAGATCCATTCGCAGAGCGCTGCCAAGCCGGATCATCGGTAAACAGCCACACCGCGCCGCGAAACAGGTTGGTCTCGCCAAGTTCAGCGCCGCCACGCTCCTTGCCGGCCATGGGGTGTCCGGGCAGAAATGCCGCCCGCTCCGGCGTGTTGAACAGCCGTCCCGCCGCCTCGGTAATCTGCGCCTTGGTGCTGCCGACGTCGGTAACAAGGTGGTCAGGTCCGAGAACCGGTGAGAGTTGTTCCATCAAATCCAGCGTGGCGTAAATCGGGACCGAAAGCAAAACGACTTGGCTCGCCTTCGCCGCTTCAATCGGGCCAGTCGCAATTTCATCAATCGCGCCCATGGAGAGTGCCGTCTGCGCGCCCTCCGCACTTCGATTCCAGCCCACAATCGAGCCGCGATATCCAACCGCGCGCAGCGCCAATCCCACCGATGTGCCCAGCAGGCCCGTCCCGAGAATGGCGATGCGCTCGATCATTCAGTGATTCCGCTCAAATCGTTCTTCCCACCGCCGTTGCGATCAGCCGCAACTCGACCATCAGTTTGTCCAGCTGATCGGGATACAGGGTCTGCGCTGCGTCCGATGCCGCCTTGTCCGCATTCAGATGCACTTCAACGATGATGCCATCCGCGCCCGCGGCCACCGCGGCACGCGCCAGCGGAGCCACC
>JANXQR010000572.1 GCA_025353435.1 Acidobacteriota bacterium
ATGCTGCTTTGTAGCGTTGGTCAATGCACCGCTCGGGATAGCATACGCGGACCTGCCGGCTCCAAAAACATCAGTGTAGTAAGCCCGAAGCTCTTCAAATGCCGCCGCGCGGTCGGCACTTAATGTGACGCGATTGCGCGAGGCGTCGTACGTGTTGATCCGCATCTCGCGAATCAGGCGCGCTTTGAAGATGGCCTGTTGGTCTGGCCCGAGAGACGCGAAATTCATCGCCCCAGCTCTGACAGCCCATGTATTCAGCAGGATTTCCGATTCACGGTGCAGCCAATCCGCGCTCCAATCAGGTGCGACATAAGCTCCGTGGCCCCAGACTGTGCCAATTTCCTGTCCGCCGATCGACTGCCATACTCCTTGGCCATCGGTGATGGAACTGCCAGTGAAAAGAAGCTGCCCATCAGTGTTGTACACATCTGGGATGGGCGGAGCTTCGCTGATCATTTTCCTGCCCACTCCTCCGAGAACTGCGAAAGATCCAATGATGACGATGGCCAGGGCCACCCAGTATCGCTTGTAGGGCATGATTTCTCCTCGATGAATCGCGCACACTGTGCCGCGCTAGAAACACCGTAGAGACTCCCATCGAGCAATGCAGGGACTTTGGTCACAGGAAGGTGATCAATTTTGCCTATTTCTTTGGTGAACGCTTTCATAACCTGTATCCCTTTGATGTAATTCGTCTGGCAAGCCTGATACAGTTGCCGTTGTTCCGTCATGCACGTGAGTGTCAGCCTCCAAAGCCGTATTTAAAGACACTTTCCCCGAGGGTCAACTTCATGTCGTTTCGTTCGGTATTTCTGGCTGTCGTTATTGCATTTGCACTTATTCTGTCTGCGTTCCTCATCAATCGGCAACGTCCGAGCATCGAAACTTCCCAGCCGACTGCTGACTTTGTCCGGGCATCGGGAAAATGTGCAGAGTGTCATGCACGGCTCCAATACTCAGTTGTGCACGAATACGAGATGTCCGCCCACGCAAAGAAGGGGGTCAATTGCCTTGACTGCCACCAGCCCGCTTCCGGTCAACAGAAAGTGGATCACCACGGCTTTACCATCAGTGCACACTTGACAGCGGGCAATTGTCGCTCATGCCACGAAGGCATCTACCAGGAATTCCTCCGCAGTCGCCACGCTGCACCAAGTTGGGCCGCAGTCCATGGCGAGAAAGGCTTGAGTCCGGAGCAGGTTTCCTTCAGCGAACAGTTCCAGCCGGGTGGCACGAAGCGGCCGCCGAATCCTCTTGTGCTTCCGGAAGGGCATCCCGCAGCCACGTCCGGTTGCGAGCAGTGCCACGCAGTCGGCAAGCCCAACGACGACGGCACGATCGGCAGTTGTACGGAATGCCATTCGCGCCACACCAGTTCAGTCGCTCTTGCCAGGCTTCCCACAACCTGTGGGCAGTGCCACATGGGGCCCGACCATTCGCAGATAGAAATCTATAACGAGTCAAAGCATGGCGTCATGTTCGCCGCTCAGCGCAACCTGCTGAAGCTTGACGCCGATCCACGCACGCTTACGACTCGCGACATGTTTGTGCCCACCTGCGCAACGTGCCACATGAGCGGCATCGATGGTCTCAAGGTTACCCACAATCCGTCTGACAGGCTCGGCTGGTACCTTGCTGATGCAGTCACGACCCATCGTCCGAACTATCTGCAGGCGCAAATCAACATGAAGCAGGTGTGCACACAATGCCATACGCAGACCTTGGTCGACCGAGTCTATAGCCAGGGCGGAGAGGTCGTCGAAAGCACCAACGCCAGGATTCTTGCCGCCAAAGCGATCATTGACGATCTCCACAAAGATGGCTCTCTCTCGGGACCGCCATTCACGCACACCATCGACTTCACCTACTTCAATCTCTGGCACTACGACGGGCGCACTTCAAAGCACGGCGCGTTCATGGGCGGCGCCGACTTTGTGCAGTGGCATGGGAATTACGAGTTGCTGTCAAAGACTGTCGAACTTCAACGTGCTGCCGACGAATTGCGGAGAGAGCATGCCCACAAGTAAGCTGCTGCTCCGATTGCAGAACCTCGTCGCCGCCTCACGCATGAAGTGGGTTCACGATCCTCAGCTTTGGGTCGAGCTGTTTGTTACTGCGAACCTTGCGATTCTCGCCGCGGACATCTACATAGCTCACTCGGTGAATCATTTCCAGAAAGCAGCGGAGTATATTCCTCTTTACTTTTCAATTGGAGCGCCACTGGTTCTAGCCGTCATGATCGTTTTGCGCTGGCTTGGACACTTTGAAGCTCCGTGGCGCGATGTTGGCTATACGGTGGGTTGGCTTTCTGTCCTGGTTGGGCTAGGTGGGGTTCTCTACCATCTTGAGAGCCGGTTCTTTCTCGATCGAACTCTCAAGAGCCTTACATACGCAGCGCCATTTGCTGCTCCGCTGGCATATACCGGGCTCGGCTTTTTGCTTTTGATGAATCGGATGGTAGCCGCGCGCAGCGCAGAGTGGGCGCGGTGGGTGGTCTTTCTGGCGCTAGGCGGCTTCTTCGGAAATTTCGTATTGTCATTGACCGATCATGCGTCGAACGGATTCTTCGCAAAGACCGAATGGATACCGGTCATCTCTTCTGCATTGGCAACCGGTTTCCTGATCGTTCCTCTCGTACTTACCGTGACGCGCCGGTTCATGGATGTGTGCCTGATTGTGATGTTGACACAGGGCTTCGTCGGCGTGCTGGGATTCTGGTTTCATATTCAAGCAAATCTTGTGGAACCGGGTCACAGCTTATTTGACAGGCTGGTCAATGGCGCTCCGCCGATGGCCCCTTTGTTGTTTCCCAACCTTGTTGGCCTGGCACTGATCGGAATCTGGGCGCTCCTACCTCATCTCCAAGAGGCAACTCCCGGCCGGTCGTGGCTGGGAGCAACCTACGATTGGGCACACCCAGGAGAAGAGTCAAGCGCCGGAAGCTAGCGTCCCGTCTGCCGCGTATTGAAGGGCAGTGCGCAACTATGCAATAGCTCGTTGACTCGAGTTGTTCACGGCGAATGCTGAGCGCCCAATCAGAAATGTAAGGACCAGGTTGGCTGCAAACACCAACACTCCAGACAATTCCAGCATGCCAGAGACAGGCAGCACCTTCCATGCGAACGAGACCAGACCTTCATACGCGAGCGGCTCAGATGAAACGCGCAGCAGGCATCCCGTCTGAAGGCACAACAAACTAAAGAGCATCAAACGCTTGCTGAAGATATTCTGAATACCCGCGAAGTGAGGCAGGATGCGCGGCCCAATCGCGAATACCATCGTCGCTCCGAATCCGACCGTAAGCGCGTGCCGCGAGGCACCCCAGATTCCGCCGTGCACATCGAAAAATGCGGCACAGACGCTTATCGACCCAGCCACGACCAGCCATGCATAAGCCAAACGGATGAAGATCGGAAAACTTGTATGGATGCCCTGAGTTTTGGCGCGCCCATGGGGCCGTTCTCTAAAGCGCAGTGCGAATCCGATCGTAATTGCGCTCAACGCGAACAGGATCGTTGCTGGTTTGGGCCACCCAGTCACTCCGAAGAGAACGCCCGCAATGTTTAGGCATAACGCCGTCCGAAACCAACGAACATTGGGCATTGAAATTGCAAGAAAGGCCGGCAACCATCGCGCCGAAAATCCCCAGACAACTGGAACGACAAATCCCCATCCAAGTATCACGAGATACTTCTGATCGAGCGAATGGGGAAACGACCGAAGGCCGCCCTCCATGCTCAATCGAACACACTCGACAAAATTGAAGATCACAGCGACCGCGAGCCCCGCAGTCCCCACCAGGACGGAAACCATCCAGATTTCCATGGGAGGCTTCGCTCCACTTCCTTGAACTGAAGCGGGCAACTTGTGGTGGGAGGCCGCGTAGAGAAATAAGATCACCGCGGCAAGCTCAAATCCTGCAGAAATAGGGAGAAGCACGCGCCAATGCCATCCATAAATGTTGGCGAACCATCGCATCGCGACGCCGGATGCCCAGAGGAC
>JANXQR010000607.1 GCA_025353435.1 Acidobacteriota bacterium
GGCTTTAGCCCCTGAGGCATGCTTTTTTCCGGCCCCACCGCCCCTGTGGAAAAGTCTGTGGAAAATTGTTGTCAAGGGGTAAAAATGAAAATACTTTGTAACTGCCTTTAGAATCAACGGAAGAAACTTTGCTCGAATCCATTATTAATTCAACGGATCTGTCATACTTAATACAGTAGACAAAAAGAACGCCCGCCATTCCGGCGGGCGTTCGTGTTTAGGCCACAAGATTAGATCAAAAGAAAGGAGCAGCGATGACGACAACTCAACTTACATTTCGGGCTCTCCAATTCCTGCTCCGCGCCCAGGCCCTCACTTCTTCACTGGTTCACTTTTTCACTCCGTTCATTGCTTTTCGTGATTTAGATCACATTCAGCCGAAATTCCCCCCTTTTCGGTGTGCAATCCAATGAATCCAATCAACTTGGCCGTTTTATTATTTGCATGTTGTTACGCTTTTGCCGTGTTTCTTCCGCTTTCATCCGCCGCCGAATGCAAAAATCCCGCATCGGCCAATCAGCCAATGCGGGATTTTGGTTCCAGTCGAAATCGGAACTACTTCAGAGTGACGGAAGCCTTCAACGGCAATTTGTCGCTCGAGCCGCCAACCATAATGGTGTATTCGCCGGGAATCAGCGACCAGTCGTTCTTTTCTTCATCCCAGATGGAAAGATACTTCCGGTCAATGTCGAGAGAAACGGACTGCTTTCCCTTGGCATCGAGCTTCACCTTGGCGAATCCAACCAGCCGCTTGGGCGGCTCCTGCGCACTGGCCGGCAGGGCGGCGTAAACCTCGGCAACTTCCGCTCCAGCCCGTGCCCCGGTGTTAGTCAGGGTAAAGGCGACTTTCACGGTATCGCCGGGCGTAACAGTGAGTCCGGAGTAAGCGTAAGTGGTGTAAGACAGTCCGAAGCCAAACGGAAACAGCACCGGCTTCTTCTCGGCTTCATACCACTTGTAGCCAACCTTGAGCCCGTCGATGTTGTAGTCGGTCGGGAAGGCCGGAAGTCCGGCGGCCCACTTCTCGGGAGTCATGGCTCCATCAAAGGTGATCTTCGGCGGCTGCGCAACCGTAAGACGTGGCAGGTCTTCAACGCTCACCGGGAAGGTGTTAGGCAGCTTGCCGCTGGGGTTCACCGAGCCGAACAGAATATTGCCCAGCGCGTCAGCGCCGTCGCTGCCGCTGAACCAGGCTTCAAGGATGGCGGCCGGGGCCTTTACCCACGGCATGGTGACTGCGGTGCCGGATTCGAGCACCACAACTGTGCGGGGATTGGCGGCAGCCACGGCGGCAATTACCGCGTTCTGGTCAACGTCCGTGTCGCCGCTCTTGTAGTTGGGCAAGGCCAGAGAGGGAAGGTCCATGCCTTCGCTCTCCCACACATAGCCGAATACGATCACCGCATCAGCGCCCTTGGCGGCGGCTGCTGCGGCGGCGGGGTCGGTGCCGGGGTCGTAGGTGACCTTGGCGTGAGGGGCCCGCGCCTGGATGGCTTTCAGCGGCGAGGTGGGGAACCAGATCTGCTGCTGCCAATGGGTGGCCCCTTTGCCAGGAGGCAGGATGGCGCTGCCTCCGATGGGATCGACTTGTGCCGAACCGCCGCCGGAGATCATGCCGACATCGGAGTGCGCGCCAATGACGGCGATGGTGCGAATCTTGGCGGAGTCGAGCGGGAGTGCAGCGTGGTCGTTCTTGAGCAGGACGATGCCGCCTTCTTCGATCTTGCGGGCGGTTTCAAAGCCGGCAAACGGGTCGATGACGCTGCGCTCGCGAGGGAAGTCGATGACGCCGGCGGCGAACATGGCTCTCAAGATGCGGTGGACGTGCTCATCGAGTTCTGCCTGCGGGATCTTGCCTGCTTCGACGGCGGCCTTGTACTTGTCGCCGAAGAAGAAGCGGCCTGGCTGCTCGTTGTCGAGGCCGGCGGCTGAGGCCTTCTCGGTTGAATGGGTGCCGCCCCAGTCGGAGAGGACAAAGCCGGGGAACTTCCAGTCCTTCTTGAGCACGTCGTTGAGGAGCCACTGGTTCTCGCAGGCGTAGTCGCCGTTGACGCGGTTGTAGGAGCACATGACGGCGGCGGGTTGGCCTTTGAGGACGCCGATTTCGAAGGCGAGCAGGTCGGTCTCGTGGGCGGCGCGCTTGTTGATGGTGATGTCGACGGAGTTGCGGCCGCTCTCCTGGTCATTGAAGGCGTAGTGCTTGATGTCGCCGATGATGTGCTCGGACTGGGTGCCTTGGATCAGGCGCGCGACCAGCTCGCCCGCGAGGATGGGGTCTTCGCCCAGATATTCGAAGGT
>JANXQR010000620.1 GCA_025353435.1 Acidobacteriota bacterium
CCTACGCGTACATCAATCCTCTGGTCGCAGTGCTGCTCGGTATTGTCTTGCTGCACGAGCATCCTGAGCCCGCCGAGTACATCGGTATGCCCGCAATTTTGGTGGCGGTCTTTCTGCTCACCACCGCGAAGGTCAAGAAGCGGTCCAATGCGCAATTGGCCGAAAAGCCGGAACCCGTCTCTGCGGAATAATCGCGCCCTACAAAGGCTTCTTGTCGAATGCCGTTGCGGGCACCAGCGCCACTTGAGCCTCGCCGTCAAGCGAAACGAGTCCATTCTCAAACGCCTTTAGCGCCGCGTCGTCCGCTGCCATCGCCATCCAGCAAACCGCTGCCTTTTTCAGCACAGTGCATGTGATCTCGATGGTGAGTGAAGTCCCTGCCTGTCCCTTGGGCGTCCCCTTCACTCGCTCAATCCAAAGATTGTGAGTTCCGAGCGCGTAGGAGCCGATCGTCGGTTCGCCAATATCAAAGCTCTGCTTCACTCCCTGCGACGCGCCCTCTCCGAAACCCGGCATGTCCTTGTCAGATAGCTGCTGGCCAAAGCAGTCAAACGGCAGCGCTACGTCAACAATCACCGATGCGCCATTGCGTGCCGTCAGCCCCATTTGGACGCATGCGAGTCCCTTCTTTTCTTCCTCAGATGAAGCATTTTGGGCAGCCTGCTCTTTCGCCTGCGATAAGCCGGCCTGCGTGTCGGTCACTTCCCACCCATTGGGAAGGTCGTAGCTAAATCCGAGGCTGGTTGAGTAGGAGTGTGCCGCAGTTGCCGGAGAAGGGGGCGCCTGAGCAGTCAGCGCAACGCCGGAAAGCAGAAGAAGTGCAGCAGGAATAAGGCTCTTCATAGCGCGGCCAGTCTACCACCGCTCGTGGAAACTCCGCGATGACCGCTGGCCGCAGCTCATATTCTGACTTTAGTGAAGCAGGAAGGCCGACAGCGCGGAAGCAATGCCGACCAGCGCGAAGATGATACCGAAATACCAATACAGCCGACTCTTGGTCAGCAGTGTAACGGAGGTGATCACCAGACCGATCTCCAGCAGCGCCTCGCCAAGATCGAAGCGGCTCGCGCGTGCTTCCGCCTCTTCCACCTTCTTCTCGAATGCCTCGGCCTTCTCCTGCTGTTCCTTCAAATCATCGTTCCATTTCGCCTGATGATCCGCGTAGCCCTTGGCAATCTTGTTCGCCGCTTCTTTGTCGCCAACCGTGAGCACGCTCAATAGATCGGCGGCAAGGCCGGTGTCGTTGGAGCGGATCTTCTTTGCCTGGTACTCGTTCCACTGATCCGTGGCCCTATTCTGATCCAGGACCGCCTCTGTGTGCGTGCGATGTCCCTCCACGGTTACCAAAGCCACCAGCACCGCCAGAACGGCCATCGTGAATGCAACCGGCCGCATGGACGAATCGTGCTCGGCATGCTCCGCGTGTTCCTTCAGCTCTCCCACTTCATTCGCTTCCATTTTCGACTAACCCTCCCTGTTAAAGGTCTTCCGGCTTCAATCCGGTTCGCTTGGCGATCTTTGCAAGCATAGCGGGTCCGATTTCATCTGAATCATGAAATGCCCAAGTATATTGGTGGGGAAAATCAGGATGCTGCAGCTGTTTGTGAGAGCCGCTAGTGCTAATTCGCGCTTTTTCAACCCATCCGATGCGTTGCAGCGCACGGTAGACTTTTTTTGCGCTTGTTGCAGGCCATCGACTCATACTTCAAGAATCGCTCATTGAACGGATTGTGCGAATGGGTAGGTTCTGCGCTACAGGTCCTGCGTCGTCGCAGAGCAAAACAAGTCTTCAAGCGGCTGCGAATCGTACCGTTCCAGCTATCGATTTCTCGCTTTCGATTCGATCGGCAATGACACGCAACGCAAGTGCTTCCACCTTGGATTGAGCTTCCAGCTTTGTTGTGCCGTACGCGAGCACTCCGGGAAGCGTTTCGATCTCAGCAATCCAGCGACCATCTTCCTCGCGGTCGAATATTATCTCGAATTCCATGAAATGGCCTCCACGATGTGTTCCTGCGCTCTCTAGTATACAGGCCTCAGCTCACTTCCGCTTCCACCTGACCCCGTCTTTCGAGTCCTCAATCACCACGCCCTTGTCGAGCAGTTCATTGCGGATCTGATCGGCGCGTGCAAAATTTCGCAGCTTCTTCGCCTGCGTACGCTCCGCCACCAGATTCTCGATATCATCGTCGCTTAACGCCACGCGGGCCAGCAGTTCCGGCGCCACATCAGCCTGCCGCCCTGCCTGTTCCGCCCAGGCGAGAGCGCGCTTGGTTGGCTCAGCATCGCGATCCGCAATCACATCGAAAACCGCATCGAAATCCGCAAGCACCTTCAGCACCGCATCGCGATCGCCGGCCAGAAACTGTCCCTTGTCAATGGCCGTGTTTGCCGTGCGAAGCAGATCGAAGATCGGGGCGCGCGCCTCGGCCGTATTCAGATCGTTCGCCATCGCATCAAAGTACTCGGCACGCGCCTTGTGCGCGGCAACCTGGATGGCGTCGCTCTCTCCGGGCCCGAAGCTCGTTTGCGACAAGCGCTGATGAAACGTGCGTAGCCGGTCGATTGCATTCGTCGCTTCAGTGAGCCCATCAAACGTGAAATTAAGTTGATGGCGGTAGGGAACGGAAATCAATGCCATCCGGATCGCCGAGGCCTTATATCCCTTTAGCAGCAGGTCGCGCAACGTGTAGAAATTCCCCTCGCTTTTCGACATCTTCTTTCCGTCGACAAGCAAAAACCGAACGTGCATCCAGTGCCGCGCCAGCGGCTTGTGAGTCACGCTCTCGCTCTGGGCAATCTCATTCTCGTGATGCGGGAACATAAGGTCTTCGCCGCCCGCGTGCAGATCGAAGCTCTCGCCCAGGTACTCCATCGCCATCGCCGAGCACTCGATGTGCCATCCCGGCCGGCCGCGCCCGATTGCCGTCTCCCAGGCGGTCTCACCCGGTTTCGCAGCCTTCCACAGCGCAAAGTCGCGGGCCGAGTCTTTCTCGTACTCGTCCACATCAACGCGCGCGCCGTCTTCCATCCCGCTCAGGTCCTTCTTGCTCAGCTTGCCGTACTCGGGAAACGCCGCCAGCCGGAAGTACCAGCTTCCATCCTCAACCTGATATGCCGCGCCCGCCGCCGCCAGCTTCTGGATCAACTCCACCATCTTGTCGATGTGCTCGGTAGCGCGCGCAATCGCCTCTGGCCGCTCCACACGCAGCGATTCCAGGTCTTCGAAGAACGCGTCCACGAACTTCGGCGTGTACTCGCCAATCGGAATTCCCGCTGCCGCCGCGTTGCGGATAATTTTGTCGTCCACGTCGGTAATGTTCATCACGTGGCGCAAACGCATGCCCATCAACTTCAGAAACCGCCGCAGCACATCCACTTCGAGAAATGTTCTGAAGTTCCCGATATGACCGTAGTCGTAGACTGTCGGTCCGCACACATACATGCGCAGCTCCGCGCCGTCCGCGGGGACCAATTCATCCAGTTGTCCCGAGAGAGTGTTGAACAGGTGAAGTGTCATTCGATCTACGGGGTGCTCGTCTTTCAAAATCGGCCGGTTTCAGGCCTTTTCGATTGTAGCAGCGGAAGTTATGCGCTTTTTCGTCCCTAGCGTCCCAGCGCCAGCGAAGGATCGGCGGAGAGCCCGCTATCCGCGAACTCGCCGGCTACAAAACGCGGCCACGCGGCTGCCGCAATCATCGCCGCGTTATCGGTTGAAAGCGCCAGCGTGGGATAAGCCACGCGCACCCTGCGCCGCGTCGCCTCCGCTGAGAATCGCTCCCTCAACTCACTGTTGGCCGCTACCCCACCGGTTACCAGGATGCGTTTCACCCCAAGAGCCTCAGCAGCGGCAAAGGTCTTCTTCATCAGGTCGCCTATAACAGCGTGTTGGAAGCTCGAAATCAGGTCCAGCACCACCTGCGGACACAGAGCCAGCGCCTCTTCCTTCGTCTTTGGCGGCCGAGCTCCGGCCAACATCTTCGCAATCCGCTCCCCAACGCCGTCCCGCAGTCCGTGAAGCTCGATGTACCGCAGTACCGCTGTTTTGATCCCTGAAAATGAGAACAAAAAGTGCGGATCGAGATCGGCAATCGGCGCAGTCTTTGCCGCTTTTGTCCGCGGAGCCTTCCCGGCCAGGTGCAGTTTCGTCTTGATCTGCGAGAAGGCGAACGGCACCGCTTTCGGATCGCCGAATCGCGCCAACGCATCAATCCACGGCCCGCCCGGATACCCCAGCCCCAGCAGCTTGGCCACCTTGTCGTAGGCTTCGCCGGCTGCATCGTCAAGCGTCCGCCCAATCAGCTTGTACCGCCACGTCCCTTGCAACGGCTGTGCCAAGTAAAGGTGCGTGTGGCCGCCCGAAACCACCAGCGCCAGGGACTGCGCGTCCAGCGAATCGACCGGGCTCTGGCCCGTTCCCTCCAGTCCTGGCCGCATCGTCTGGCGCTCTTCCAGCAGCACCGCGTGAATATGCCCCTCCAGATGGTTCACCGCGATCACCGGCAACCCGCGTGCAAATGCCAGCGCCTTCGCGTAGGTGATACCCACCAGCAGCGCACCCGCCAATCCCGGCCCGGACGTCACCGCGATCGCATCCAGATCGCCGAAACCCACGCCAGCCTCGGCAAGTGCCGCCCGCACCACCGGCACAATCGCGCGCAGATGCTCGCGGCTGGCCAACTCCGGGACTACGCCGCCATACCGAGCATGCATGGCAATCTGCGACGCCACCACCGACGACAGCGTCCGCGCACCACGCTCCACCACCGCGGCTGCGGTCTCATCACACGAGCTTTCAATACCGAGAATCAGGCCCCGTTCGCCCATCCCTTCAGTCTAATGGGCCGTCACAGAAAGGTCCGCCCCGGCTTCCGTGCCCGATCCCGTCGATATTTCCAGCCGCTCCTGCAGCACGGCCATGCTCACCAGGTGCATCAGCACCTGATCGTTCGCAGTTCTGGCTCCCACGTCCATGGTAGGCAGCCGATCCAGCAGCGCCCTAACCTGTTCCTGGTCGAAGAACGGCATCGATCGAAACGCTTGTCCGCGCAGCGTATCCTGCACAAACGAGCTGAAGGTACCGTCGGGGCTCAGTGTGGCAGGCGGGCTCAGGAACGGGTGCTTCTGCCTCCGATAGACGGTATCGCTGATCACGTCGCGCACCGCCTCGCGGAGCACAAACTTCTCCGTCATGCCGCGAATCTTCTGGTTCACGGGCTGTGACGCGATCAGCTCCACCAGCTTGTGGTCGAGAAACGGCACGCGCCCCTCGATTGAGTGTCCCATCTCCATTCGGTCGCCAAGCATGGTCAGGATGTACCCGGCCATCACCGTTTTCGACCACAGATAAAGCGACTGGTTTAAAGGATCGCGACCCGCTAGTTGTCCCCGCAAATCCGTGTCGTCCAGGATTGCGTACGTACCCAGTTGACGCGCAAACCGCTCCTTGAAGTCCGGAGCGAGCAGCGGCTGCATCTTCATGGCACGAGAAGAAAAGGTCTCAATCCACGAGGGGACATATCCAAGCACGCGCTGCACACTGTCCAGCGGGCCGCAATCGCCGTCCGGCAGCAGTAATCCGCGAGACACTCCGTTGTGGTCATCGAGCCACGTCAGCAGCTCTTTGATGGCTTCCGGGTCCTGCCCATCGCGGTTATAAAGCAGCATGTCTCGCCGAAAATGCGGATAGCCTCCGAGAATCTCGTCTGAGCCTTCGCCCGTGAGCACTACCTTGTATCCGGCGTTGCGCACGGCCCGGCTCAGCACATACTTGGCTACTCCGTGCGCATTGAAGCAAAGCGTCTCAGCCTGCGTAATCGCATCGGAGAAGTTGTCCGCGAGATCGCTCTGCCGTATCGGAATTGGATTGAACTCGGCCCCGGCAAGCGCCGCCATCTCTTTGGCTATTGGCCCTTCGTCGTAGGCCGCGTCTTCAAATGTGAGTGTGAAGGCGCGAATCGGCTCAGCATGGTGCTTCGCCGCCAGTCCCAGCACCGAGCATGAATCCAGGCCTCCGCTCAGGTACACGCCCACCGGCACATCGGCTCGCAGCCTGATCCGCACTGCTTCTTCCATCTCATGCCGGAACTGCGCAGCGTAGTCGGCATCCGTGAGCCGGGGAGTCGCGGCATCGGCCCTGGGATAGTCGAAGTCCCAATACCGGCTCACCTGCACGTGTTTTTCCGTCGCGATCAGAAAATGCCCCGGAGGAACCTGAAACACGCCATCGAACAGCGTGCGCATCTGGTGGCCGCCAAACGAGACCGAGTGATAGACGCTCTCTTCGTCCCAGCGCGCCGGTATTCCTGCCGCGAACAGCGCCTTGACTTCCGACGCCAGATAGAGCGTGTCGTCCCGCCACGCATAAAACAGCGGCTTGATGCCGAACCGATCTCGTGCCGCCACCAGTCTGCGCCGGTTCTCATCCCACAACATCAATGCAAACTCGCCGCGCAAATGCTGAAGAAACTGCAGCCCGAAGTCCTCGTAGAGATGCATCGCGATTTCGCTGTCCGACTTTGTGCGAAGCCGATGGCCTCGCCCCTCCAATTCGCGCCGGATGGCTTCATACTCGTAGAACTCGCCATTTACCACGATGTGTATTCGCTCATCTTCGTTGGCGATGGGCTGATCCCCGGTATGCAGGTCGATGATGCTCAGCCGGGTGTGCCCCAGTCCGACTCTTCCGTCTGCCGAACGCCAGTGCCCCTGCCCGTCCGGTCCGCGATGATACAGCGCCTGGGTGGCCTGCTCCAGTTTTGCCATGGACACCATCTCGCGGCGCGAAAAAATTCCTGCAATTCCACACATACTTTCGTGTCCTTTGTCTTACTTGCCCGTTCCGATTCGCGGGAGATGTCCAGCCGATGAGATCGCTAATTTGATGCGGTCGAATTATAAGCACATGCAAGCCATCTCACGCCATGCGCTTCCCCAAATTCGCCTCGAAACGGCGGTCGCCCATCCCAAGCCACCGTTTGGATGGACAATGGACTGGAGACGCATGCAGCCCGCCAAGCACCAATTCGCCGCCGCCCTCAGAATCGTCAAAGCGCTTCGTGCCGAGGGCCATGAGGCCTACCTGGCCGGTGGTTGCGTGCGCGATCTTCTCCTCGGCCGCGATCCCGTCGACTACGACGTTGCCACCTCCGCCACGCCCGACATCGTCCTCGACCTGTTCCCGCGAACCTTCGCCGTAGGTGCGCATTTCGGTGTGGTTCTGGTGGCCGACGAAACCCTCGACGAGCCACCTCCACCAGCAGACGCTCCTGACGCTGCGCCGCGCTACGCCGTGACCGAGGTCGCCACATTCCGCTCTGACGGTGCTTACTCCGATGGCCGCCATCCTGATGCAGTCCGTTACACAACCAGCGCCCTCGAAGATGTACAACGCCGCGACTTCACCATCAATGGTCTGCTTCTTGATCCGACCGTTTTAGTTGACCCGTCGAACGACCCACGGACTGCTGTGCTTGACTACGTCGGCGGCCTCGCCGATCTCGACGCCGGCATCATCCGCGCCATCGGCGATCCGCTACGCCGCTTTCAAGAAGACCGGCTTCGCCTCCTCCGCGCCGTCCGCTTCGCCGCCCGCTTCGGCTTCACGCTCGAACCCGCCACCTTCGCCGCAATCCGCCACCTCGCCGCGCGCATTACCGCCGTCAGCCGCGAGCGTATCCGCGACGAAATCACCAAGATGCTCACCGAGGGCAAAGCTCGCCGTGCCTTCGAACTCCTCGACGAAACCGATCTCCTCGCCCAGATCCTGCCTGAAATCAGCCGAATGAAAGGTGTGGCCCAGCCGCCGCAATTTCACCCTGAGGGCGACGTCTTCATCCACACACTCATGTTGCTCGAGCAGCTTGAGCCCGGCTGCAACTCGACCCTCGCCTGGGGAGCCCTGCTCCACGACGTGGGCAAGCCGCCCACCTTCCGCGTCGCTCCCGACCGCATCCGCTTCGACGGCCACGTCGAGGTCGGCGTTGCCATCGGTGCCGAAATCCTCCGG
>JANXQR010000632.1 GCA_025353435.1 Acidobacteriota bacterium
TGCCATCGCCGGCGACGTCGTGAACTATGGAGTTGCGGATCTCGATATGATCGCCGTGATCGTCACTTCCATTCTCGTCAAAGCCGGCGCCGTTGATGATGATACCCGCCCATTCGGAGGTCTCGTAGGCAGTCACGCCATCCACGATCACGTCGTCGATTCGACTCTTTGCGTGGTCATCCGGTGCAATCACCACAAGTCCGGAGTCTTTGCTCAAAGGAGTGCCGATCACATCGTGCACGATCACGTTGGTGATTCGGAAGTGGCGCATCACGGGCACGGAGCCGCCGATGTGAATGCCATATGGAGAGCCGCCCACGACCTCCAGATTTTCGATTTCCCAATATTCCTGGTTACTGAGCCGCAGACCAGCAGACTCGGATCCACCATCAATCACGGGCAGGGCTCCGGTCCCGTAAGCGCTCAGTCGAATGGGCGCCGTTTCGGTGCCGGCGCCCTTTGGCCATAGCATCCCATCACAGCGGCTCCCGCGCCGCAATAGAAGGCTGTCTCCGGGTTGAAATGTGTTGGAAGTCGCTCTTGCCAAGGTGAGCCACGCGGATTCCGGGGTAAGAGAATCCGCAGAATCATTGCCGCCGGTGCAGTCGAGATAATGTATTGATTGAGCCAGTACGGCCTGTCTGGTCGTCCGAGCGCACAATAGGAATAGAGAAAAGTACACCCGCATACGGGCAACTCCTTCGGGGAAGTTCCGGGCCCATCTTCAATGTGCGAGCGGAGCATGTGGGAGTAGCGGAATCATTGCCGCCATACATGGGCATGGCGGCAAAGATAACAGAATTACAAGATAACCGGGCTACATGGGCCCAGGTTGGGCGTCGTTGCTTCAGAAGGTAAATCGCCCTGCAAACTGCATCACGCGGGGAGAATACCCGCCGGTAATCTGCCCGAACTGCTTGCCTGCGGACAAGTTGCCAATGGGATTATCGTAATGCGCCGTATTGAGCAGATTGAATGCCTCGATGCGAATCTGGAATTTCATTTCCCGCGGAAGGGTGAAGACCTTGAACAGCGACATGTCTTCATTGGTGTAGCCGGGACCAAAGAGAATGTTGCGGCCTGCATTGCCGACGACCAGCGTTTTTCCAGCGGCCGTGGACCCAGCCTGCCCGGCGGGAACCTCGAAAGCTTTGGTATTGAACCACTCCTTGATGGATGGGTGCGACACGACGGGGCTCCCGACAAGGTCAGGGCGCAACCCAGGATAGTTCGGATTGTTGCCGCTACTCACTACGTTGAAGGGCTTGCCGCTTTGCAATGTGGTGATGCTGTTCAACTGCCAGCCGCCAATGATCGCCTGCCCGAGGCCGGTGGAGTGTGCGAGGAATCGCTTACCATGGCCGAAGGGCAGCTCGATGATCTGACTTGCAACAAAGTGATTGCGAAGATCTGTATCGGAGTTAGCGTACTCGGCACCCAGATTGAATGGATTCTGTGGATAGTTGCCGCCCCTTCCGAAGTCAAACGGCGCGGGGCCGTTATCGCGTCCGTGGGCCCAGGTGTACGAGGCCAGCAGGCTGTAGCCATTCTCGAAGCTGCGATGTATCTTCGCCTGCAACGAATCGTAGTTGCTGATTCCAGAAGGAAGCAGCGTTTGGACCTTGCCGATGTCTGGCGAGAGGTGAGCATTCACGTTGTAGTTGCGCGAATAAGCGGTAGGAAAGTCGTTGGGCTCAGAGTACACGGTCTGGGTTTTGCCGCCCGGCACCTTGGTGAGATCGATCGATGAGACGGTGCTCGCCACCGGGATCGACGTGGAGCGAGCAACGCCTGTGTCTAGGTTGTAGGGCTGGACAAAGCAGTAGCAACCGAAGTCGAAGTAGTTGACGAACTCCTGTTGAGTGAAGAAGGGGTAGTTCTTGGTGAGAATGTCCTCACGGGCATCGTTTTCGGGCGAATAGAACATTCCAAAACCGCCGCGAACCACCAATTTCGGATTCAATTGAAGGCTTAATCCAACACGAGGCATGAAGTCGGTCGTATTTGAATTGACGAGCGATCGCGAATTTCCACCGCGACCGGCGAGACTGATCAACAATGATGTGGTGCTGAAATTTGCTTCACCGTTATTAGCGTCGACATACGGCTGCTGGTATTCGTAGCGCATGCCAAATGTCAGGTTAAGTTTAGGAGTGACCTGCCAATAGTCTTGAAGATAGAAGGTGTGCTCATTGGCCGTCGTATGTGCCTTTGTGAGTTGCAGGCCCTGGTCGGTGACATGTGGGAGTCCCAGGAGCAAGTCAGCGATTTCGCTTCCACCATTGAAATAGTAGGAACCAGAGTCGTAAAAGCTGTAAGTCGGATCGATGGTCTGCGCGTCGCCGGCGCCGCCGTAGTACTGATAAGGAACCGGGAACAGCGAGAAGTTCGGATGGGAGTTGAGATTGCGGTACTCATATCCGAACTTGGCGTTGTGGCGGCCTCGTGTCCAGGTAAGAGCCTCAACGAATCCGATATTTTGGTCTCGGAATGTGAGCGGCTTGTAGGTTGAGCCTCCGACCGTTGGTCCACTTTGGAACTGAATCTGGGGAATGTTGTTGGTGGAAGGAAAACCTGGGATGATCACATTCTGGATGCCCCAGGTTTTCGCAAGCTGGCTGCCGGCCAGCGGGCTATTTTGGGAAACCGTGGAAAGGAAATAAGTTCCTCGTGCTTCGCTGAGCAGGGTTGGCGAGAAGACGTGGTCGTAGGTGAAGGCAACTGAATTGTTTTCGAAACTGGTCAGATCGCCACTGTCGCCGCTGCCGCCACCTGGCACCTTGATGTGTCCGGCATACGGATCGCCGGTTGCTGTGTCGCCCTGCTCCGCGTCGTAAGTGAGGAAGATGCGATTGTTCTGTGAGAAGGTATAGTCCGAACGCAAGTTGGCGACGTTGTTGTTGTTTGTATAGGACTGCTGGACGGCGAAGTTGGTGAAAAAGCTGTCGTTCTCCGGCGCGGGGAAAAGATTGAGGAGAATCTGTTTGCCGGCCGGACTGACCCGCTCCGCAGGAATGACATTTCCCGGGAATTGCTGAGCGTAGTAGTTTTCGTTGAAAAAGGCCGGGTCGAATATTGGCACTTGATTGCCGCTATAAGGGTCTAATAGCCCTGAAAGGTCCGCATTTCCAGCTGAGTCGAACGTTACCTGATTGACTGGAGGCGTGTTGCCTAGATACGAATACGCTGTCTGCAGGCGGCTTCCCTCGAAGTTGAGAAAGAGAAAAGCCTTGTTCTTCTTAATCGGGCCGCCAATGCTGGCGCCGTAAATCTTCTGCTGCAGGTTAGGTGTCGTGCCTGGCGCTGAAAATGGGTTGTTCGCGGCAGTGGCTGTCGGGCGATAGAAGAAGAGTGCGCTCCCGTGGTAGTCGTTGCTACCAGACTTTGTTTGAATGATGACTGAACCGCCAGAAGCGCGACCGAATTCCGGTGCGTAAGCTGAAGTGACCAGCTTGAATTCCTGCAAGGCGTCGGGGCTTGGAACCATGTTGGTGTCGTTGTTGCGGTTCCCGGTTACTTCAACGCCGTTAACTTGAACAGAGTTTGAGAACTCACGTTGACCGTTCACTGACAGGTTCAGATTATTACCACCGCCGCCGTCCCCCACGCCAGGCACCAGCTTCATAAGCCCGGTGAAGCTACGGCCCTCGAGCGGAAGATCTTCGATTTCCCGGCTGCCGATCACCTGTCCGGTTTCAGCTCCTTGCAACTGCAGCACCGGGGCAGAGTCGTTCACCACCACGCTTGAGCTGACAGCGCCCACCTTCATGGGGATATTGAAACGCGCCTTCTGATCAATGCTCAGTTCGAAAGCCGGAACAGCAGCAGCCGCAAAGCCGGTCGATTCAACCTTCAGCGTATAGTGGGCAGGAGGGAGCGCCGTTTGAGTGAACTCCCCATCCTGGTTTGTAACTGCCAGGGTACCCTTGTAAAACTGCGTCCTAAGATTGTTACGCCCCGTCGAACCGTAGGTGTACTGCGCAGGATCGGCGAAAGCGCCTGGATTGAGCCATTGTTGCGCGGTTTGATGGGACGGCTTCACTTTCCCCACGATGTTAGGCCGTTCGTATGGCCACCATGACACACTGCCGATGTTGGCAATATCCGCGGCATCAGTCACGTGGTAGGGATTTCCGCTGTGAAACTTGGCGAAGCCGCTGTACTGCCATCCACCAATCAGCAAGTCCAGCAAGCGATTATCCACGTGAGCGCTTTGCCGCGCCCAATCGGGAATGCGTAGTTCCATGTGAGTACGATGCTGTGAGTGACATCGAACGCCGATACCCCGAATCCTGCACCCCTATCCTCACGCCCGCTTCGACGCCACCCATCCTTCATAAGAGCCGTATGCGTAGACGCGCACGTACGGATCCGTCCGGGGGGCGCTCAGTGATGAGCGTCCCTACCGGGACCGAGGAGAACCGCAGTGGTTACCCAAAGCAAAAACGAGGGCTCAAACCGGGCCGGCAACTTCATCGGACTACCTTGGGTCGAAGATAACGAAGCGATCTGAGTGGCTGACGTACACACGCTGAAACAGCACCGTGGCCAATATTCCGTCCTCCTCACGATCTGGAACGTTCTGCG
Organism: Acidobacteriota bacterium; assembly: GCA_025353435.1. Taxonomy (GTDB): domain Bacteria; phylum Acidobacteriota; class Terriglobia; order Terriglobales; family Acidobacteriaceae; genus Telmatobacter. Next base: position 4,588 of record JANXQR010000632.1, read on the forward strand.
GCGCACTGGCTGGGGTGACGAAAGGAACTTTCCGAATGATCCGTCTACCAAGCCTCATGTCCTGCGGAGGCAGGACAGCGAACGCCCTGCGCGTATCGCTTACCTCTGGCCCCTGAAGTTTGGCTCGCACCAGTAGCATCTGTTCCAACTCCTTGTTACCCGCGTACAGAATCGGTCCATCGCTGCCTGAGTCGACTTGGAGCAGGATGGGACGAGGTCCCGTGTCATTGAGGTTGACCGAGACTACCAGGCGTTCTGAGAACGGCACTTCGGTTTTCGGGTGCTTCGAAGTCACCAGCGGAATCCGTTCACCTCGAACGTATTTCTCCATCAGCTTCGTTTCGTCGAGACAGAGCAATCCGCGCGGATAGTCGATCAGAACATCAAAATGGGCGAGGAAGCTTTCTCCGAGGACGCCACGAATCCGAGGATCTGCGGCTTGAATCGGCCCCAGATCCTGGACGACGACGAGAGGTTTCAACACCCGGTGCGAGCCCGCCTCCAACGAATCCAAAACGCCGACAGGCGCCTGGGAATAGACCGAGGTGGCGACGAGGCCGACTGTACCTTGCGATTTCAGATTAAGCTGGGCCGCGAGCGCTGGTTCTATCACGTTGAGCTGGCTGCCGGTGTCGACCATGAAGTCAAACAGGCCAGACTGGTTGATCTTCACGGGAATGACGAGTAGAGCCCCGGCGACGATTCGCGGCCTGAGGCCCGCGATGTTTCCGGGGCAACGCGTTTCCGCGTGGCTGGAAATGGACGTGAAGGCAGTTGCGGTGGCGAGAAGTGCACAGAAGGAACTGCAGAGCGATCGGAATTTCATGTCGGCCTCCGCTCGCGGGGTGCGAGCCGAAGGCGACATTGGCGGCTATATCTGGCTACCTCAATGGATTGGCGGTAGAATCCATGTCAATGAAATATGGAAAAGATGTGGATTGCCATAACTGCTGGCGATTGTTGAAGCTAAATAAATCCGGCGGCCGGTAAGGAACAAAACACATGGCCGGCCCTGAACCGCAAGGAGGCTTCCCCGATGGCTGAAACACAATCCCGGACCCGGCTTGTGCGCTTCGGCGCCTTTGAAGCAGACGTGCTAACGGGCGAACTACGCGAGGACGGTGTGAAGCTGAAACTCAGTGGCCAGCCCTTTCAGGTGCTTGCGATCCTGCTAGAGCGGCCCGGGGACCTAGTCACACGCGATGAGTTGCAGAAGTATCTCTGGCCGAACACGTTTGTGGATGTCGAGCGCAACTTGAACACCGCCATCAACAAAATCCGCGATGCCCTCGGGGACTCCGCGGAAACCCCACGCTATGTTGAGACAATTCCGCGGCGGGGATACCGGTTCATAGGGACTTTGATCGTTCCGGAACCGATGGTGGTCCGGCCCGAGGATCCGCCCTCTCCCAACCTGGTCCCAAGCAACCCCGCAGCCCCGACTGACGGAGCCAGGAAAGATGAATTCCGAAAAAGGCTCCGAACCTGGCTCCTCCGCGCCGCCGCCGTGCTGGCCCCCTCCCTTGCTTGTGTCGTCTGGTATTTGCTCCACCCGCTTCCCCCTCCCCGAGTGACTGGATACACAAGGATTACCCACGATCGCCTGCACAAGTTCTTGACGGGAACTGACGGAACCAGGCTTTATGTCAACCTTTACCAGACGGGAAAAGTTGCTCAGGTTACGATCCCTAGCGGAGATATGACAGAGATATCACTTGCTCTGCCTGGTTCACTGATCTGCTGTGTATCCCCGGACGGGGAGACTCTGCTGCTTGGTTCATCAGATGGAACTCTTTGGACCGCTAGCACCCAGGGTGGCTCCCTTCGCCGCCTGTCGGATAAGTCGACAGATTCGGCAACTTGGTCTCCCGACGGAAAGTCCGTCGCTTACACAGCGGACAATGGAGACATTTATGTCATGCGAAGAGACGGGACCGACGTTCACAAGCTAGCCTCTGCGGGAGGTTTCGTCCTGGATATGGCCTGGTCACCGGACGGCAAGACGATCCGGTATACGAAGGACAATCAGTTATGGGAGATTTCTTCCACCGGATCCACACCCCGTCGCCTTCTCACCGGCTGGCCGGCTTCAGTGGGACTTTGCGACGGCCGTTGGACTCGCGACGGAGAATTCTTTATCTTCCTGGCGGGAGACCAGCATTTAACCGAGTCTGCGACTACTGGCACAGGGCAACTATGGGCACTCGATGAACGTCGCGGGCTGCTACGGCGCCCCCCAACCGAACCAGTGAAGTTGACGTCGGATCCGCTTGGTTGGGGCGTCGAAATACCCGGCAGGGAAGCGCGGACAATTTTTGCCAGCGCTAAAACCCCACTCGGCGAACTTCTCTGGTTCGACACAAAAACCAAATTGATCCAACCCTATCTCGCCGGCATCTCTGCTGAGTTCCTGTCGTTCTCACCGGATGGCAAGTCAATCGCCTATGTCACTTATCCTGAAGGCATTCTCTGGCGCGCCAATCGGGATGGGGGTGGACGAGTACAAATGAGTGACCCCCCACTGATCCCGATGTTCCCCCGATGGTCGCCTGACGGAAGCAAGATAGTCTTCGTTGCTTCGTCCGGTTCCCCGAACCATTCAACGATCTTCACCGTGTCTTCGGAGGGCGGAAAACCTGCGCGGCTTCTCCCCGAAGAAAGTGGAGATCAGGTGGATCCGACCTGGTCGCACGATGGGCAGAGGATTGTCTACGCGGATGGGCTGCATGGCGACCTCCGCATACTGGACATCACCAGTCGTCAGGTCGCGGCTATCCCAGGATCGCATGGCATGATCTCGCCGCGCTGGTCTCCAAACGGCCGGGCCATAGCTGCAGTATCCGCTGACGGCCTTGCCCTGAAGATCTTCCACATTGCGAAGCAGCAGTGGTCGTCGCTATTGCATTTGCAGACTGGAGGGATTGATTTCAACGAGTGGTCACGCGACAGCCGCTTCATTTACTTCCTTCGCGTGGCCGATAATCCGGGAGTGTATCGCGTCCGTGTTCCGGGTAACCACACGGATCGCGTTTTTGATTTAACGGGTTTTCATCACGCCGGATTCAACGGCTTTTGGTTTGGGTTGGATCCGACAGACGCGCCGCTGTTGCTTCGGGACGCAGGTCTGGACGATATCTACGCACTCACCCTTGAAGCCAAATGAGCGTCAACCGCCCAACAGCTCAATCCTCGTAGTATGTGACGTGGCCCGCGGCCCGGCAGAGCTTTACGCACTCGACTGACAGGCCCCCTAAAGTCGGCAAGCGTCCGATGCCCTGAATTTGCAGATGCTCGATTGACGACAACGAGCCAACGCGCTCATTGACTCGATCAGATAGATCTCTGTTTCGGCAAGCTTCCTTGCGCCAGCGACAAGTAGAGCCTTTCTGCCCGCGGCCGGGCACCCGATGGATTTAAGAAGGGGGCTATTGATGTCGGAGGCGATGGCTAGAACCGCCTAAAAGCCTGATCTTCTTCGAAGAGAATGCAGGCTTGGCCGAGCACGATTTCGTCGCCGTCGCGGAGGACTACGCCTTTGCTTGCGCCCTGCGGGACGGGGATGATGGAACCGTCCCTGAGGACGGAAGTGCCGTGGGCACTGCGGTCATCGAAGAGACGGTACAGAGCTTTCTCGGCGTCGAACTCAAGATGCGCGTGCGCCCGCGAGACGGATGGATTGGGAGCTGGCCCGTCATCGCGAAAGGCCACGTCGTTTTGACGAGTGAGCCGCTGATCGGCGTCAACGACTTCGGCGAGTCGCCCGAAGTTGATGCGCTTTTTCTTAAGGCACAGCTGTTGCTGTTGAGCGGTTCCGGCGGTGACGGTGCAGCGGATCTCCATCACTTCATCAGAGGGCTGGAGAGCGGGAGCGGTTCCATAATGCACATCGAAGCCGCGGGACGCCACATCGGGTGGCAGCTCCGGCACCAGTTCGACCCGTACGGCAAGTTGGGGGGCAGCTCGACCCGCTGATCTTCAAGGCGAAGGCGAATGTCGCGTTCAAGGGCGTCGGCTTCCACGAAGACAAGCTCGTAAGACCGTTGTACCGAGGGATCTGGCAACAGGATTCGCACGTTCAATTGTGTGTAGACGAAGGCAAGCTTTCCGCGCGGCAGAGTGTCGACGTGGGAAGCGACGTCGTCGAGGACAGCCCGGTGGATCTCGAGCAGTTCGCGTTTCTGATCAGGGGAAGAGGAGCGTAGCAGTCCACGCAGTTTCTCGTCGATGCGCCGCTCCGGATCGTGTAGTCGACTCATAGCGCTCCTTGCAGGTAGCCGAGTGTTTTGGCTGCCTTCATAACATCCGCAGCGAGCGGAGCGGCAGCGGTTCCGCCGTACTGTCCATTTTCGATGAGGACGGAGAAGGCAAGCTTGTGGATTCCGCCGTAGGGGGCGAACCCGATGAACCAGGCATGAGAGGGAGCGTGCTCGAGTTCAGCTGTTCCTGTTTTGTCGGCTATAGGAATATCTGGCAGATTGGCGGCGCGGCCGGTGCCGGAGGTAACGACTCCGCGCATATCTTCGCCAATCTGCGCCGACAGCTTAGGGTCCAGCAGCGTCTGTGGCTGGTCCTGACGTGGGTTCACATCACCGGTGATCCATCGGCCCATTGGCACGGAGCCGTCGTGCGCGATGGTGGCAGCTACGCGCGCCATTTGAAAGGGAGTGGCTACGACCTGGCCCTGACCGTAGGAGGTCTGCGCCGACTCGTCTTGGCGAAGCCTTCTTTCCAGCATCTTTGGCGTTGTGCACTTTGATGATATTCAGGGTACGCACCCCCATCAGGTCGCGCACGTCCCGAAGGTAGACCGATTCATCGCGGAAATGCAGTCCACCCCCAACGGGCCACTCAACCGCCGCAAGGATCGAGACCCGGCGACTGAATCCCGATCTTGCGCGATTCCCCCGCACGTTTGTCGAGCTCGAAGTCATCAAAGGCGGATTAGTCGGTGTTGGGTGCGGGGATCGGCCATCAGTCAGGTTTTCCTGGTGAAATTGCGCCGATTTCCACCCCTAGCACCGTCAATACTTTCCGGACTTTCGACAACGGGTGCTGGGGAATCGCGCAAGGGCGGGATGAAGCTGAAGCTCACTGGGCAGCCGCTGCTGGTTCTCGCTGCTCCGGTGGGCGGCCGGGGAATGTGGTCACGCGGGATGAGTTGCAGAAGAAACTTTGGCCCGACACGGTCGTCGACGTGGATCACAACCTGAATACAGCAATCAATGAGATTCGCGAGACGCTGGAGGACTCCGCGGAGAGTCCGCGGTTTGTGAAGACAATTCCCCGGCGCGGATACGCTCCATCGAGCGGCCGCGGGTTTAAGCAGGGTCGGCCCGGAAGGCCACGACGATAAGGCCCACGACCAATACACGACCATCGTACGGGCTACACGAGCCCGTCCTAAATGGTCCTACACCCAAAACCGCATAACCTTAAACGAGTCAATCGCTTCCGCTGATTCCAGACCACTTAGTTCCGTTGCTAGGCAGCCCTGAAAAGGCCGGCGTCGGCGGTTCAATCCCGTCCCTGGCCACCATTTAGAATCAATAACTTACAGTAGCCTAAACAGAAGCCTCCCACTCGGGGGCTTTTATGCATTCTGGATAAGTATTATTATTTTCAATAACATGAGAATTTTTATTGGTGGTCGCGTATTGGTCGCGCAGATTTTTCCAGAATTCAAACGCTCTTCTATGACCCTTGGAATGTTCTAGATGGGAAGCTCGAAGGCGCAGCGCCACCAGCCCTTCTCAAAATCAGTGGAGAAGCGCTATTTCAAATGATCGCGGTGTCGGTGTCCTGAACCGCAGGCGTGTCTCGGGAAGAACCTCAATCAAATGAAGGCTCTCATCAGTCCCTGTATGACATCGTGGCCGCACGGAGGCCACGTCTTGCGGCGTCCACTTCGCTATTCGGTCCTCAGTGCGACCAGCGGTAGAATGCGAATGGCACGAAGGCTCGATGTCAATGCGAACGCTGAATAGAGGGCAATCGTCGTTACAGCGTCCAAAAGAGCGTCCGTTGCAGAGAACAGGAATGGCTGGGAGACTCGCGCATCAATCAATCGCAGTGCCACGTAGGCGACCATGACTCCCGCGGAACAACCACACAGAGCGCCCAGCGAACCCTCCGCGAAGAATTGGACGAGGATGTCTCTTCGGGTTGCACCGATTGCCCTGCGAGTACCGACCTCGCGCGTCCGGTTCCGAATCCCGATCCACGTCACCGCGAATAATCCAAGAGAGGAGACAGCCAAAGTGCTGAAGGCAATCCAACGCACGAGGAAGGTTAACCGCGAAAATGCGGAAAGTTGTGTGTCAATCAGACTTTTCCGATTCTGTACAAGAAAATCATTATCGGATGACGCAGCACGCCTGTGACGCTTTTCGACTATTTGATGCATCTGATCGGCTGCGCTGTCCATGCTCGACCAGTTTTCAATATTGAAAACCATTGAGTTGAAGTAATCGATATTCATCAGCCGATGCATCGCCGTGTCCAAAGGCACGTACACCTCATCGTCCTCGTTCGAAGAATCAAGACCCTGCCCCCTTTCCGCTAGCACTCCCGCAACAGTGAAGGGCACACGATTGATGGTGATGTGGCTCCCTGTTGGGTCAGACTCGCCGAAGAGATCGCGTGCCGCTGTCGCGCCGAGCAGCGCAATACGGGCTTGTTGCCGCAGAGCGCTCTGGTCGAAAGAGAAGCCAAGAGTAACCGTCCAGTGCTTGATTGCAAAGTAATCTGGGTAGCAGCCAACAACCGCGGTGTTCTTTGTCAAGTTACCGGCGCGAATACGGAGTGTAGTCGAGACCGTGGGCGACGAAGATGCAATACCAGCCACTGAATGTACGATCGCCTTGTAGTCTGACTCCTTCAAAGTTGTCACAGCAGATCCGGTGCGAGCTCGCCCTCCAACCGCTCGGCTCTGCTGCGGTGTGACGATAATAACGTTGGTCCCAAGCTGGGCAAACTGATCGAGGATTTTCTGTCGCCCCCCGGCGGCGTAGCCGGTTGAAATGATGACTCCCGCGGTACCGGTAACGGTGGCGGTGATAAGGAGCACCGCTTGCAGACGAAAGCGGAAAAAGTTTCGAGAGGCAATTCTCAGCACTTGTGCGAAACGGAGAAGTGACACTCAGCTAGTCCCTCAAGGCTTCGATTGGATTCGTCATGGCCGCTTTCCAGGCTGGGTATATCCCGAATAGAAGTCCTAGGACAATTGAGAGTGCGGCTGCCAATAGAACCGCCTCAGGTTGCAGAAGGAATGGAAGGTGCTGAAGGCGAGACACGAACTGAGTTCCTCCAACGCCAATAACGATTCCGATGATCCCACCCCCGAGAGACAGCAATGTCGCTTCGAGCAAAAACTGTACCAGGATCGCGCTTCGGCTAGCGCCAATTGCTCTGCGTATGCCAATCTCCTTGCGGCGCTCAGAAACGCCGATCAGCGTGACGCTCATGATCACGACCCCTCCGATGCCTGTCGCAAGGACCGCCACGACAAGAAGAAGTTTACGGATCGTCGATCCCATCGTCGTGACCTGCTCCATCACGGCTCTCGGGTTGGTCAGGTTGAAATCATCGAGGGCGCCGGGGGCTATGTGGTGTCTCGTTCGAAGCAGAATCTGGATGTGGTCGATTGCGGCCTGTCCATTTGCAGGATCTCTTAATTGCGCGATCAGCATTGTGAGGAAATCGCGATTGAAGAGCCGCTTGGAAGCTGTCGTAACCGGGATGAAAATCAGATTATCCAGGCTTCCTCCCGCAGGACCAGCACCCCGCGAGACCATAACGCCGCGAACGACGAATGGGACATCGCCGATCTGAATTGTCTTTCCGATAGGGTCTTCGTCGGGGAAAAGTTGTTTGCTGGCGTCGGCGCCGAGCACGGCAACCTTGGTGACCGAGCGAACGTCATCGTCCGTGATGAAATCGCCCTCAGCCACTTCATCGCCGCGGAGATCGAGGAAGTTTGCGGTGACGCCGAATATAGCCGGTGTGCCGTTATGGTCGCGATATTTGACGTCGATATCGAGAGCATTCTGAATCTGCGCAACTTGACGAATCTCAGGAACCTGGCCTGCAATTGCGGCAGCGTCTTCGAATTTCAGGCTTGGCTCCACGTTTGTCAGCGAGACCATGCCTCGATTCTTGCTCGATCCAGGGCGAATGATCACGGTGTCGAAGGTGCCCAGCATGTTTTTGAATCGCTTCATTGTTTCGCGGCGAGTGCTCTCGCCGATTGATGTGAGAATGGTGAGCGAAGCAATTCCGACGGTTACCCCGGCCATCATTAAAGCAGCGCGTGCTTTGTTACGGGTCGGCGTGCGCACAACCGACCGAAGGAAATGCAGGATATTCACGCCGACACCTCAGACTCACGCAGGACACCGTCTTTGATCAGGAGCACTCTGCGTGCATGTTTTGCGACTTCATCATCATGGGTTACGAGGATGATGGTCCGACCTTCGTCATTTAGCTGGTGCAGGATGTTCAAGACCGCGGCACCGGCACCCTCGTCTAGATTGCCCGTCGGCTCATCGGCCAGAATCAGCGCTGGATCGTTGATCAACGACCGGGCAATTGCCACCCGCTGCTGTTCGCCACCGGAAAGCTCTGAAGCGTAGTGACGTTCACGGTGTGCGAGCCCGACGCGGGCCAGAGCCTGTTCGGCCCGTTTACGGCTGAGAGCCTTATCCGCGTAAATCATCGGAAGCTCGACATTTTCAACCGCAGTTGTGCGCGGAAGCAAATTGAACGATTGGAATATAAACCCGATCTTGTTTGAGCGAATTCGCGACAATTCGGCGTCGTCCTTGTGCGAAACGACGGCCGCGCGCGATGCCGCCTGATGCCCTGACCGTGCCCGCTGGCACCACAACGGCGATGTCGCCGTGGCGGCGCAGCCTAATC
>JANXQR010000680.1 GCA_025353435.1 Acidobacteriota bacterium
TTCGCGGCCTTCTGCGCGGCCGCAATAGGGGCAAATCGACTAAGACGATGGCTAAACTGGGAGCATTGTCGCACATAGAATGTTTGCATGAAAGCAAATCCGTATTGACAATCCCCCTTGCAGGTTCCATAGGTCGTGCGCGGATGTGCCACCCTTGTACTCTTGACATATGACCGATCGTGAGCTTGTGTCCCGGATTGCACGCTCAGCCGGCGGAAAGGCCGGTTACAAACAACTGGTGCGCGAACTGGGCCTGGGCGGTGGGCGGGAACGGCGCCTGCTGCTGGAGCAGCTTGCGCGCCTGACCGCGCGCGGCGAGTTGAGCAAGGTCGATCGTGAAATCTGGAGTATTCCTCGGGCTGTGACGGGGGCCGCCGGGACACGTGACAACCTGGCTGCCGGACGCCTAGACCTGCACCGCGACGGTTACGGATTTGTGCGGCCCAATGCGCGGCAGGCAATTGGGAACGAAGACATATTTATTCCGCCTGATTCGATGAACGGCGCAATGCAAGGCGACCAGGTGTTGGTGGAGGTCGAACCGCCCCGCGCGGACGGACGTCGACTTGGTCGAATTGCGCGCGTGATTCAACGGCACAATCGAACCGTTGTCGGGACGTTTCACTATGCGCGCTCTGATCGGCAGCAAGGCCACACCGTCGTGCCGTTTGACGAGCGCATGTCGCAGCCGATCCTTATTCCTCCTGGCGAGGAAGTGCCACCGGAGGCCGAGGAATCCACGCAACATAGGGTGCTGGGAAGTGAGGCGAAGGTCACCGCCGACTATGACGATCTGGAAGGCTTGATTGTCGATGTGGAGATCACCAGCTGGCCGTCGCCGACACGACCGGCGATCGGTCGCGTGATTGAAGTGTTGGGCGATCCCGATGATTTTGGTGTGGACGTGGAGATGATGATCCGCAAGCACCAGCTTCCGCGGATATTCCCGGAGAACGTGCTGGCCGAGGCACGCAGCGTCGCTCATCTGGATCTGACTGAAGTGGCGCGCCGGCGCGATTTTCGCGGACTGCCGATTGTGACGATTGATGGCGAGACGGCGCGAGATTTTGATGACGCCGTGCTGGTTGAAGAGCGGGCGGATGGGGGATATGAACTCCAGGTGCATATCGCAGATGTAGCAGAGTATGTGAGACCGGGTACGGATTTGGATCTTGAAGCGCGTCTGCGGGGTACGAGCGTTTACTTTCCCGATCGTGCCATTCCAATGCTGCCGCAGGAGCTATCGTCGGATATTTGCAGTCTGCGGCCCGGTGAGGATCGGCTGGTGTTGAGCTGCTTGATGCAGCTTGATGCGGCGGGAAATATTGAGAGCTTTGAAATTGCCGAGGGCGTAATCTGCTCGGCAGCGCGGATGACTTACACCAAAGTGCACGCGATCCTTGAAGGCGATGAGGCGACCCGCGTTGCGTATCCCGGGCTGACTAAGAATTTCGAGTTGATGCAGAAGGTTGCAGCGCTCATGAATCGACGCCGCGAGGAACGTGGAAGTATTGACTTCGATCTACCGGAGCCGGTGATCCAGTTTGACGAGCAGGGCCAGATGCGCGGTGTTACCAGGGCGGAGCGCACGTGGGCCAACCGGCTGATTGAGGAATTCATGCTGGCCGCGAACGAGTGCGTGGCGACGTGGCTTGAAGACCTCGGAGTGCCCTCGATATATCGCATCCACGAAAGGCCGGAGGCGCGGAGGGTTGTGCAGTTCGAGGAGTTGGCGGCGAGCTTCGGCTACACGCTTGGCGTGGGTGCTCTGCCTGTAAAACGCATCACGACAAAAGGCGAGCGAAGAGAAAATTACGGACGCGGGCGTCAGGCAAAAACACATGAAGTGGCAGAAGACATTGCGGTGACGCCGCGTATGTACCAAAAGCTGGCGAAGCGAATTGAAGGAAAACCGGAAGAGCGGATTCTGAGTTACTTGATGTTGCGTTCGTTAAGGCAGGCGCGTTACTCGGAGATCAACGAGGGGCACTTTGCGCTGGCGGCGCCCACTTACACCCATTTCACTTCGCCGATCCGACGCTATCCAGACTTGATCGTGCACAGGATTACGAAGGCGCTGTTGCGAGCCGGCGTGCGCGGGCTTGGAACGATTGGTGAGGGGCGCCTCGACTCGCCGTGGACCCATCCGAACGAGGGGTTGGCGGGAATTGTAATCAGCCGGAAGAGCCCGGATGCAACGCATTCGTTTGCGAGTGAGCCGCCGATACCGGAGCCGGAGTTGGCGCAGATTGCGGAAGAGACGAGCCAGACCGAGCGTCGCGCGGCAGAGGCGGAGCGCGAACTCGTCGAGTGGAAGAAGGTCCGGTTCATGGAGGACAAGGTTGGCGAAGAGTTTGCCGGCCTGGTAATGAATCCGACCAAGTACGGCTTGTTTGTCGAGTTAACGGATTTATTTGTCGAAGGCCTGGTGCCGATCGACACCATGCGCGACGATCGCTACACGTGGCGGGAAAACACGCACGAAATTATCGGTGAGCGATGGGGGAGGAAGTTTCGGGCGGGGGACCGCGTACACGTGATTCTCGATCGCATCCTTGCGCAAGAGCGGCGTTTGCAGTTTTCTTTGGTGGAGGAAGGCCTTCGACTAACCGGCCCGAAGCCCGCGCGGCCGCAGAAGAACACCAAGCGGAAAGACGTTCGAACTCCGGCGAAACGGCGCAGCAATCCAAACAAAAAAGGCAAGCGCCGATAATCTGGTTCGTGCGAAGGGGCCGTGAGATGCGGCGCCGGGCTTCATCCGAATCGCTCCCATTACAATGAAATCTGGCAGTGAAGGAGCGGAATCGACAATGGCGCACATGGTTTTTTGTGTTCGAAACAAGAGAGAGATGGAGGGCCTGGATGAGCCGCCATTCGACTCGGAGTTTGGTCAGAAGATTTTCAAGAATGTGTCGAAGGCAGCGTGGGCCGAATGGGTTGACCGGCAGAAGATGCTTTTGAATGAGTACCGCCTGCAGCCTTGGACTCCGCAGGCCCAGCAGTTCCTGGTGGAGCAGATGGAGGAGTTCTTTTTTGGCACGGGATCGGCGCTGCCCAGCGAGTATGTCCCGCCGTCGCACTGAGTCCCGGCGAGCGCTGATCGGAGCTGACAAAACGTCAGATTCCGTGGCACTTGGTGTACACTAATCGAGACCCTGAAGCCGGCTCACCCGAGCCGGCTTGATCATGTCGGGACGTGGCTCAGCCTGGTAGAGCACTCGCTTGGGGTGCGAGGGGTCGGGAGTTCGAATCTCCCCGTCCCGACCATTATTAGAATCAACAGCTTAGACGGATTGCCCTCCAAAGAGAAATTGTAAGGCGAGTACTCAAATTGCGCAATGACTTCGGGGCGTTTTCTACCAAAGGGAGTGAGCGCGGTTTGTGCTCGGCGACGGGTCCCACGATCTTGTGTGGGGAGGCCGAAAACGGGCG
>JANXQR010000682.1 GCA_025353435.1 Acidobacteriota bacterium
AAGCGCAAGGGATCCCCACGAGAATTCGATTCGAAGAACTGGGAGCTTGTTGTCAAAGCAATAGGTTGGAAACAGCCCAAGGGGAACTTCCTGTATGCGCCCGTGCATCGGCATGAGAGGGATCGCTTTGATGCAGGGCACCTTGACTCCGCCCAAAGTGACGTTTTCCCGCTCAAGCCTAACTTTCGACGGATCAAGTTCAGCTTCGCTCGGCAGAGGAGAGAGAATCGCAGACTGGAGCGCGTATTCGAAATAATCGAGAACTCCCTCACCGCGATAGGCGTGTTTGCCATCGGCGGTATGCCAGTCAGTGTGTGTGACTCCAGGGCGGCTCCAGGTATTGCGATACACAATTGGGGATACCCACCAGTGCTCGTATGTACCCTGGTTCATAGGCTTGGAATCCGAATCGGGACTATAGATTTGGTAAGTAGCCTTCAGGTGCCATGGCTTCAGAGACGGATCTTCGAGATTGTAAGCGGGCGCAGCGGCATCGAAGAAATCTCTCGGACTGTGCGGTTCGAATGGCGATGGCTGATTGGGTGCTTGACTCAACGCCGAATAGCAAGTGGCGAGCAGAAGAAACGTGGGCAATCGGAACATTTGTCCGAAGACTAGCATAGCGTTCACGCTCGCGAGTTGGAATCAGCGAGAAAACTCTGAACGAAGAGCAACTCGACGGAATCTTCTCAGTTCGGGGTTACGGTTGGATGGTGGACGATTCGCACCTTGCTTGCCGGTACGGCGAAGTATCGGCGAAATCCGAAGTTGTTTCCCTATCGGCGGTGATTGGCTCAGAATCCGAGCAGGCTAAGGCTATACTTCTCGCGATGAGGCGAATTCAACCTTCTCTTCGTTGTGTTTTGTCGCTTGGAATTGCCCTCATTCCGGGGGTAACCGCTCGGCTGTGCGAAGCCCAGATTGCCGAAACCAAATCTCCGTGAGTTTTCGGGAGAGGTGCGTAAATCAGAAGCAGTGGCCTTTGTGTTGGTTCAGCCTGAAATGGAGAAGCAGCGCTCTCCGTTAGTGAGTATTCCGCCCTGCGGGCGGAATTTTCAAGGCATCGGGGTCTTTCGATCCGATGAGGATTTGGGAGCAGCGCAAGAAAGTGATTCCCGCGCTGCTGATCATCGTCTCGATGAGCCCACCAGACTATCCCTCGGCATGGTTGCGTCCCCGCAGAGCCCGCTTCCGTTTCGCCCGGCAAGCTCATTGTAGCTCCGCCACGTCCAACCGTCTCAACCTCCGGTTTGCTCGTCATCCACCCAGAATTGTAGGCGAGCTTCTCGCAGATTTCTTGCACTAAGTCGAAAGACTCAAGATCACGGTTTAGGGCCGTGCGAGCATACTACGGGCCTGCACCAGGTAAACGATCGAGCTGACACCGACAACCGCGAACAGGCCAATGATTTCCGCACGTGATGCCAGGGCAATCAGAACCAGCATACTCGTAATGCCCACGACCATCGCGGCTCCCAGCCACCGGAAGTTCAGCGGCGCTCCGGCCTGAGCCACACCGTTGCGCGCAAGCCGCCACGCCCCCGCGCAGCCGGCGATATACAGCGCGGCGGTGGCGAGTGATGAAAGCACAGCGAGCTCCGCAAAAGTTCCAGTCAACGCCAGCCCCATGGCCAGCGCCGCGTAGCACAGAATCGCGATATGTGGCGCATGGCTATGCGGATGCACGCGTCCCAGCACGCGCGGAAGCAGCCCGTCGCGCGCGAAAGCGAATAGTATGCGCGGGCTGCCGAGGATGTCGCTGGAGACCCAGCCGAACATCGACAGTGCGGCGCCGGCCAGCATCAGCATGCGCAGCGCCGGACTTATCCGCGCCATCGCATCAGCCAGTGGCACCGTGGAATGCGAAAGCGAAGCACCCAATATCCCCTGCGCGGTGATCTGAATAGCGACGTACAGCAACGTCACCGATACGATGGCCATCGCCAGCGCGCGCGGAATCGTACGTGCCGGCTGCGCCACCTCACCGCTTGCGCTAAGTGAAACCTCCATGCCGGTAAATACGAACAGAGCGAGGATCAGGGCGCGACCCATGCCCTGGGTGCTGGGCTCTGCCGTCTGCACAAAATTCGCGCTATGGACTGCCCTCGCGCCGGCGATGAGGAAAATCAAAAGCGGAATCAATTTCAGCATGGTCGCCAGATCGACCAGCCGCGCGCCCCGCGCGACGCCACCAATGTTGACGAGCGCGATACCACCAATGACGACGATGATAACCGCCGCGTGCGCCGGCGGCTGGAGCGGCGGAGGCAACAGGCCCACGGCGGCATCGGCCAGGGCCGCAGCGACACCGCCGCACGCAAGTACATCGCCAAGCCACAGTAGCGTCCCAGCGACGTAGCCGGTGAGTGGCCCAAAAGCGGCTTCGACATAGCCGTAGGCCCCGCCACTGGTCGGCATTCGGCTGCCGCCCTCGGCGAAGCAGATAGCGACCGATCCGATCGCGACTGCACAGACAAGAAACGCAAGGGGCGCATACGGGCCGAGGCAAGCAGCGAGCGCCCCCGGTACCGCGAAAATGCCGGCGCCGACGACGCTGTTAATGATGTTCGCTGCCAAGCCCCATGGCCCTATTGCGCGCACCAGTCCCGCATCGCGCTGGCTCTCGCTCATTCGGAGAATCCTATCATGATGCCTTCGGAGTGCGCCGCGCTCAGCGCATCAGCAAATTTCAACGGCCAGCGAAAGCAGGGTCTCCAGTAACTTCCGGTTGGTCGGCCAACAATCCGTTTTATCAGTCAGGCGGCCCGCTGGCGACGATTCTTCCGCTGTTGCCTTGCCGCTTCCAACTTCCGATCCCGCTCGGACCGAATCTCCTGCTGATGCCCGGCGAGCATGTCCTTTGGCGTGATGTAGCCAATGGCGCTGTTCAGACGAACGTTGTTGTAATGCTCGACGTAACCCTGAACCAGACGAAGCGCATCGTCCAGGGAAAGCGGTGTCCTCGGCCGAATGCACTCGCTCTTGAGCGACTTGTGCCAACGCTCGATTTTGCCGCTCGATTGGGGGTAGTAGGGCGATGTTCGGACATGCGTCATGCTCGAGACTCGAATGAACTCCTTGAAGTCGCGTGCGATGAACTGGGGCCCGTTGTCGGAGATGATGCGCGGCTTTGCCTCCGCGTACTTTTCCTTGGCGCGTTCGAGAATTACTTCGACATCAGCTTCCCGCATCGAATCGCGCAAATCCCAATGCACGAGGAAGCGGCTGAACCCGTCAAGAACGCTGCACAAGTAACAAAACGTGCCGCACAGGTTGATGTAGGAAACATCGATGTGCCAGTGTTGATGCGGCTGCAGCGGCTGCTCGAAGCCTGTCCCTTTGCGCGATGGCTTGGTCTTCCACCGGGAGAGCAGCCCAGCTTGCTTCAACACCCGCCAAACGCTCGCGGGACTGACAGCCACAACGTCAGCGTCAAGCATCATGAACGTCAACCGCCGATACCCTTCCAGCGGATTTTTCGGATGGAAATCGATGATCGCTTTCTTTTCCCACAGCTCCAACCAATTACGGGGAACCCAACCGTTGTGTTCGTTGACACAACCGTAACGCTGCCGCCAGTCATAGAACTTTCTGGCAGTCACTCCGAGCCAATGAATGAATCGCCCGACGCCGATCTCGGTCTTCTCCGACCAGCGCCGGACGAAATCCACCACCTGGTCCCGCACGTCCTGCGGCACCCAGCTGCCGTTTAGAGTTCCCGAAGTCTTTTTTTTGCGCGGTGTGCTCGGCCATCAACTCGGCCAGGACCTCGTCCTTGGTCTGCACCTTCTTCTCCAACAACTCAATCCGTTTCTGCTTCTCCTCCGCCTGGACTTGATCGGCTTTGAGAGCGGCCGTGAGGGGACGGCCCAGGCGCTTGCCGTTTTGCCGGGCATGGGCAAGACCGGCGCGAACGCGCTCGCGAAGGACCTCCCGTTCGAACTCGGCGAACACAGCCAGCAGCCCGGCCATGGCGCGGCCGGCAGGCGAAGTCAGATCGAGAGCTTCGGTGAGCGACACGAAGCCCACGCCGAGATGCTCCAGTTCCCTCCAGGGTGGCGAGCAGCAGGTCGGCGACCGATCTGCCCCAGCGATCCAGGCGCCAGACCAAGACTACGTCGATCTCCCGGCGCCCCGCGGCCGCCATCAGGTTCTCCCGCATCTGCCGCTGTGAGGCGCCCGAGCCGACTTCCTTGACCTGTGAGATGACGAGCCAGCCACGCCAAGCTGCATACTCCCGCAGAGCGCGAAGTTGCATCGGCAACGTCTGCTGGTCGTTGGTCGAGACGCGCGCATAGAGACCGGCGCGGAGTGCAGTTTTTGGTGGTTTGCTGGGGCGGCCAAAAACCCTTCGCGATTCGCTCTTCATGGAGGCCCGTTTTACGGGCATTTCATGACGCTCCCTGCCTGTGGCCGCCGAGTATCCTTTTCGGCCAGATCGCCTTCATCATACCTCGGCAGTTCGGGCGAGGGTGTCGCGATAGTTCCAGGGCATCCATTCCGTCGGGTGCTCGGCCACCTCGCGGGCGTGTTTTTGCAAAGCGATCAGATAGTCAAGCGATGCCACGCCGTTCAACTCGCAGGTGTGGATCAGGCTCATGAACAAGTCTCCGACCCGGGCGCCGTTTTCGGTTTTAAAATAGAGCGCGTTCTTTCGATGCAAAATTGCCTTCTTGAGCGCCCGCTCGACCAGCGTGTTATCCAGCGGAGCATTCGGCTGCCGTAAAAACAGCGTGAGCGCATGCCAGTGGCGGAGCATGTACTGGATGGC
>JANXQR010000696.1 GCA_025353435.1 Acidobacteriota bacterium
TTGCTGCTCCAACGTCCCGGCGGGACGGAAGTCGACGTGGCAATCATATCCGGTGACCAGAAACTGGTTATCGGCGAGCTGAGCTACAAGCGTGCGGCCGAGAGGCTCAGCATTCCCTTTCGCAGCCCCGGCCCTCCCGCCGCCATACGAGATGACTGCGTCCCATGTCCCAAAGTGCAGGGTCTGGACAGGCTGGCCTTCCACTTCCGCCACGGCCTGCAGCTTGCCTTCGTAGTTCAGGCGCGCGACTTCGCGCATCATCGGCGCGAGCAGCTTGTAGTTGTGCGCCGTCGGATCGAGGAAGGCGTTCGGCTCATCGGGGATCATTCTCTCCGGATGATTGGCACGCGTGTAGTCGAGCCCGAAGGGCGAATAACCGATGGCCTGCAATCCCAGGGCGGCAAACAGGAAGCGCGCAGCATGAGGCGTACCGGCGGTTTCAGGAATGAACAACGGATTATCGGGCTGGTGATACAGTTCCATCACCTTCATGTAACTGGGCGTATCGAGCAAGTAAATATCGGGAGCAAGAATATCGATTGCCGGCGCTTCAGCTTTCCAGATCGGAAGCACGTTGTCAGTGGGGCCGCCGCTCTCGTAACTTCCTGGCGTGCCCTTGAACGGATCGCGCAGCGCTGCATTGACGTAGAGCGGCAGCGGATAGGCGGCCTTGCCTGCGGCGGCAATCTGACCGACGTAACGGGCGATCGCCCAAGCATGGAAGTACACCTCGGCGTCAGGCCCGAAGACGTCGGCCCAACTCGATCCATTTGTACCTGCCTTGTTCATTGCCTTCAGCACTTCGGCCGGAACGGGCGCCGCGAAGAGCCTGTTGGCAGCAGGAGAATAATCGCGCAGCGCACCCCAGGTCCCAGTTTCATTTTCGACCTGCACCATCAGGACCGTTCGCTCGGAATCAGCCATTTTCAGGTGGCGCAAGAGCGCCGTGAAAGCGCGGCTGTCTGCGTCGAGCGAGGCTTGGGCAAACGGCGAGGGCGAGTCGACACGTTCCCCGTTTTTATTGACAACGTGGGCATAACTTTCCGGATTGAGCTTCATCCACTCCGGCATGTAGTGTTGGCTACCGTTCTTCCAGGTGCCGAACCACAGCAGAACCAGGTGAACCTTGTGCGCGCGCGCCTGGGACAGAATGGTGTCCACCGCGGCGTAATCGAATTGTCCCGGCTTCGCCTCAAACTGCTCCCAGTACACAGGTATCTCGAGCGTGTTGGCGTGCAGGTATTCGATTGCGGACCATACCCTTGGAAGCGTGACCGGCCAGTCGCTGGAGTTGTTCGCCTGCGCGCCAAGCATCAAGTAGGGCGCGCCATCCACCATCAGCGCATACCGTCCGTCCTTTTCCACGATGCGCGGAATGGGATGCTTTTCCACTTGCGCGCCCACTGCGATCCCCGCGGCGGACGCCGCGATGAAGGCAGCCACCATCAACGTTTTCACTTTCATTCGCTTCTCATTTCTTCCCCGGGCCGGGTACACGAAGCTACTGCGAGACGATCCGGATATCGGTAGAAGCAACGCGGAGCGACGTCGCATGAAGCTCGATGTCGCCGGGCTCGCCGCGGACCGGGTCTTCTACAGGGCAAAACGGAAAGGACGGAATCGCGTCTCTGTGGCCAAGTGGATGGCCGACTAATTGGCGGCAGAGAATGATTCTGTAACGAATCCGTCTTCAAACCAAGTTTATGTGGGGAGGACCGCCTCGGAGCGAGTTTTCGGCCCCGAAATCCATAGCACGCGTCGAAAATCTCCACCCGTGCTACTCACCCGTGATTGCCCCCGCAATTTACCCGTCTTACACGCAATTTTGCGTACTTCGGCGGTCCAATGGCGGCATGTAAGTCGATGATTGTATTGCCTCTTGGTGGATTGATAATCCATAGTGAACCGTTCGATCCTGTCCTTCGCCACCAATCAAATCAAAAGGTTAGCCCCCGATGCCACCAATGGGGGCTTTGGTCGCGGTTAGTTAGATTTCGGCCCCCACACGCGGAATTCTCCGCTCGCATGCATGAGGCTCATCAGGTAGAGCAAGCCGTCGTAATAGCGGTTTTCTCCCGCCGGAATGGGCGTGTTCCACAGCGACTCGGTGAACTTCCGCGCTCGCACCTTGTCGGTTGCCGCCAACCCGGCTACTGCGTTAGTACCAGCCAGGCCCGCGGGATGATCCTCATGAGTGAGACCCGGCGTCGCGCCCATGTCCTTGCCGTCGAGTGAATACACAGGTCCGTATTTGTCGATGCCCTGGGACTCGAAGAAAGCCTGAATGCGGTCGCTGAGCGCCTGCTCTTCAGGCGCCTTGTGCCACCACGACCAGTCCACGCTCCAATTGCTGGCGGTGCGCCACGCGTCGTAGCCAAACTCGCCTGATTGCGGGAATCGGTTGATGTGCGGCGAGCCATCGAAATCGGCGTAACTCGGCGCCAGACCGGTCTGCGGATTGGTGGTCTTCACGAAAAATGCGCGGCTGGTCTCGGCTGCCTTGGCCCAGAACGCACGATCCGCCTCTGGTCCCCAGCGCGCCCACAACTCGTAAAACGCGGGCAAATGATACGAGGGATCTGTAAATGGTTTAGGTGAAACTTCGGGTACAAACAGGATCATCGGCGGGTCGGCATTCATCATTGGCCCCACACTGTGCGGATTAAACTTGCCTGGCGCCGTGATCACCTCTCGATGCACCATGGCGGTCAGCAACTTTTCCGCTTCGGCGTGATAGTCATAGATTCCTTTGCCGCCGGGCCAGCGATTCGCCGCAAACAGGAGAGCCATAGCGAAATATGACTCCCCGTCAGGTGCCGCACCCTCTGCGTTGTGCGTGCCGTCTGTCTTGCACGACCAGGCAAAGTATTGATAGCTGGGCGCCTTGGGGTCGGAAATATACATATATGTCTTTGCCCAATTCCAGATACCGTCGAACTCGGCCTTCTTGTCCAGTTGCACGGCGATCATCATGCCGTAAGACATGCCCTCGGTGCGGGCGTCGTGATTGGCCCAGTCGGTTACGTAGATCAGCGGTCCGTTTTGATTGCTTCCCGCATCAAACGCAATCGCCTGCGTCTTCCCGTCGCCGTGAAAGAGCTGCTCGTAGGCTGCATTTACCTTCGCGTTGATCTCGCGTTTCGAGTGGCCATCTTCAGAAAACAGGTTGCGGTATTTGCCCGTCGCAAACGCGCCGGCGACGTCGGATGATGTTCCCTGCGCACTCGCTCCGCATGCCAGCAGAAGGAAAACGACGCCGCAGCAAGAAGCCGACACTATGCCCGTTCGCGAAGATGACATGAGCGCAATCTCCTTAAGTGAACCGATTTACTGCCATTCGGTTCGCGCACAGAGTATCGCTCGCCAACCTAATTGTTGGCAACAATTGCCGATCGAGGTTGATTATTCTTCCTGGTGCCTGGCGCTCGGCGTCAACTTGCGCAGCACAAACTCCTGCAGGAGACTGCTTACTTCGCGCGTACCCGTTGCAATCGCAAAACCTTCGAATGTGAATGCCGCGCCGCGATTTGACTTCGGATAGTAAGCATTTGAGAGTGCGTTCGATATCAGGTCGCCGCCCAGGCTCGAGTAATTCGGCTCCAGGCGTCCATTGTCGCCCCTGGCGATGAACGGATTGGACAGCGCATGGAGCACGCGCGATTTAGTGGTTCCTGTTCCCTTATAAAAGTAGCGTGGATCCTGGTGGAGCAGCGAAGGAAGAATCGCGCCGCCAAACATGATGTCGGTCACGCCGTCAGCATAGGCCGCGCCAAAGCGCTCGCCATAACCCTTCCAACCTTGCGGGAAGTTCGGCCTGTCGCCAGCCTGATTCATCGTCGCAAGGAAGGCCGCGCCGAAGATGCTCACCGGATCGATGGAAACCTTGTAGGCCATCTGGAATTTGAGCTTTGTGGTGAGCGGGGCCGCATTCTCAGTATCGTAAACAACGTAGAAGTTGGGGAGGAATCCGAGGACCCTCTGCTTCTCTTCGATCTGAACCTGCTCAGTAGCGATTTCCAGTGGAGTTGACGCCGTCACTGTCACGGAGGTCACCGCGTCCTCGATTTTGAGCTTGATTCCAGTGACCTCAACGAACTGCCCTGGGGTGAGTGTCACGGGCGGTGCAATATAGGGATCGAATCCCGGTGCTGTGATGGTCACACGATATGAGACATTTGGCGCGAGTCCAGCTACAGCAAAATATCCGCTGTCGTTGGCGACCTGAGTCGTGCGGGAGCCGCCCTTCGCCGGCTCAACTGCAACCGTGGCTCCAGGAACCAGATCTCCGTATGTGTCGGTTACAGTGCCTGTGATGGAGCCAGGCGCAGGATCAGGAGACGGCGCATCAGGCGCCGCGTTCGGAGCATCCACAAGGTCTTGCTCCGAGGCACTTTGCGATCTCGAATCCACGCTGACTGAAGGACGTGCATCTTGTGTCAGCAACAACTCTGGTCCCGCAAATGCAAAAATAGTAATCAAAAACAAGTATGAAGAAAAAAACTTTGTGCGCATGGATCACCTTAGGGGAAGTCGCGCGTTCAGGAAGACTCGAATCGTCGCGACCGTGTCTCGAAGCATTTG
>JANXQR010000698.1 GCA_025353435.1 Acidobacteriota bacterium
CACAATCGAACCGCTCATCCAGCAACTCCGCCCGGCCCCCCTGAACTCTGACATTCGATCCCAGTACGCGTGCGGCCTCCCGGAGAAATGCCTCCTTCTTCCCCTGGGACTCCGCCAGCGTCACCGCAATCTCTGGCCGGCAAAGCGCAATCGGCAGCCCGGGAAACCCCGCCCCTGAGCCAAAATCTAGTAATGTCTTAATTCCCGCCGGCAAAAGCCGAGCGCAAGCGATCGATTCCGCAATGTGCCGACGCAGAATCCCGTCTTCGTCGCGAACCGCGGTGAGATTCATCCGCACGTTCCAGCGCATCAGCAGCGCCGTGTAGGCGCCAAACTCGCCCGCGAGCCCCTCATCCAACGGAGGCTCCCCAAGACCTGTCAAAATCTCATTCAGCCTGACACCCAGCGCAAGTGACTTGCCCGGATCAGAAGGCGGGGGGCTCGTCATACGGATACAACTGACTCGCTTGCCGGCTGTGGCCGCCACTTCTCGGCCTCGCGGATGAATGCCGCAAACAACGCCCTCGAAAATGCGCTACTTGCATAAGTCCGCTCCGGATGCCAC
The DNA here is from genome assembly GCA_025353435.1 of Acidobacteriota bacterium. Taxonomy (GTDB): domain Bacteria; phylum Acidobacteriota; class Terriglobia; order Terriglobales; family Acidobacteriaceae; genus Telmatobacter. Next base: position 566 of record JANXQR010000698.1, read on the forward strand.
TGCACCCCCACCACAAAATGATCCTCGGAATTCAGCTCGACCGCCTCAATCACTCCATCGGCCGGCGATGTCGCGGTCACGCGCAGATTGTCCCCTGCCACCTTGAGTGCCTGGTGATGGCTCGAATTCACGAGAACCGGCAGCAAGGGCGATGGCCGCATCCTTTCCAGCCGCGAACCAGACTCAATCCGCACCGGGTGCGCTTCATCAACATGCCGCCCCGGCGCATGATCGACTGCAGTCAGCCCGGCCGCCGCAAGGTCCTGCACCAGCGATCCATTACGCCAGACATTCAGACTCTGAATCCCATAACAAATTGCCAAAACCGGCTTCTTGAGATTGAAAGCATCCTGCAGAAGCAACTCATCCACCGCGTTTCGCGCCGGGTCTGCCTCCGCACACTCCGGAATGCGCTCCTCACCATAAATCTGCGGGTCCACGTCAAACCTGCTACCCGGAAGGAGAACACCATGTGCCCTGGCCAGAAGTTTCGCCACCACTGCAGGCCGTTCACCCAATGGAATCAACAAGATCGTCGCGCCCGCAGACTGCAGCGCCTGGATGTAAGACGGGAGACAACGTCCGTTGTAGTTGGGGTCGAGAGAGGAGGGTTCAGGGATGGCTATCTTCACGGTCATTCAGTCTATTATGGCTCTCCGGGCGTTGTCTCCGCTCCCCAATCATGCTTCAGCCACCGACCGGTTGCACGGTGAGCATCTCTTCGATCCGGGAGCGCACCTTGAGCGTCAATTCCTCCGCCTGGCGCATCGTCATTCCGGTTGTCTCAATCGGCTCGCCAACGGTGAGCGTCATGTCGCACGGAAAGAAGTGACCGGTGTGGATCGGGAGCAGATCGTAGACTCCACTCAGGGCGATGGGCACCACCGGCACCTGGGCGCGGATGGCAAGAAACCCGGCCCCCGCCATGAAGCTCTTCAGCTCTCCATCCGGCGTTCGCGAGCCCTCGGGGAAGACAAAAAGCGGCATTCCAGCGCGGAGAGCCTTCACCCCGGCGTTGAGGCTGGCCAGCGAGCCACGCGCATTCTCGGTCTCCACCGGAATCTGTCCAGAGCGAGCTAAGTACCATCCTATGAACGGTATAGACCATAGCTCCTTCTTCGCAAGGATGCGGAATTGGAATGGCAGCGTGGCGAAAATCACGGGCGTGTCCATGTAGGAGGTGTGATTCGAGGCGTAGACGGCCACCGGATGCTTATAGAGGTTCTCGGCACCGATCACCGTAAGCCGCCCGCCGGAAACGGCGAGGCATGCGCGAGCCCATGCTTGCGCAAGGCGATGCTGGCTTCGCCCTGTCTTCGCCCAAATGGAAGCAACCACCGCCGCGCTGCCGAAGATTCCAGTCAGCAAGAAAAACAGCGGCGCTTGAAACATATTGCTACGCCAGCGGAGAAACCGCGGCATGGGATCGGGGCGCTGTTTCATGACCGCGAGCCCGCAACGGCTTGGACTCGATCGCGCAACAGGTGACGCGCCTCGCCTACCAGGTACACCGAGCCGGAAATCACGACTACGCCGCCTTCACCCCCAGCCGCCATTTCCAGCGCAACTTCAACAGATTCAGCAGCTTGCGCCGACGTTCCCGTAGCTTCAGCCGCGGCCAAAAGGTCGGCCATGGTGGCCGCACGCAAACTGGAGATGGGCGCGAAGATCACTTGATCGAACACGGGAAACAGAATCTGCGCCATCTCGCGGAGCGGCTTGTCGCGAAGGCAGCTAAATACAAGCGTCTTTGTCTTTCCGCCGAACTCGGCGTCGAATCGATCCCGCAGCCCCGCACGCAGCGCCCATGCTCCGGCGGGATTGTGCGCCACATCGAGAACCCAATCGATTCCGCCAACCGTCAAGCGTTCGAGCCTCCCCGGCCAACGTGTCGCCTGGATGCCATGCGCGATGGAAGCGGGCGTTATCGCGAAACCATGCTGCCCCGCCAGTTCCACGGCAGCGGCAATCGCCAGTGCGATGTTGCGATGCTGATGTGCTCCGGTCAGCGGCGAATTGACTTCGATCTGACTGACCTCGTTTTTAGGGCCCATGACCTCCACGGAGTAGGCGCCCGACGTCGGCGTGCCGATAGACGGCATGTAGGCCGTGGCGCTCACTCCGCGCACCTCAAGCTCGGTCGCCACTTCGCCCAGCGCCTGGTTCGCTTCAGGATGCTGCGGCAGCGTCACCAGCACGCCGCGGGGGCGCAGAATACCGGCCTTTTCACCCGTGATGGCGGCAATCGTCGAGCCCAGCCACTCCATGTGGTCGAGCGAAATATCGGTGATCACGGAGACCAGCGGATCGACAATGTTGGTCGCGTCGAGACGACCGCCCATGCCCACTTCGAGCACCCCAACCTCCACGCCCTGCTCCGCGAAGTGCAGAAACCCGATCGCTGTGAGCACCTCGAAGAAGCTGGGCATCTGGACTAGTGCCCCAGCCGCAATCAACTTCTCTGACGCAGTGCGCACAGCGAAGAAGTGTCGCGCAAAGTCCTGGTCCGTGATCTCGGCGTCATTCACGCGGATGCGCTCGTTCACCCGCTCCAGATGCGGCGACGTGTACAGCCCGGTGCGCAGGCCGGACGCAACCAGGATTGAAGACAGCGTGGCAGCCGTGGAGCCCTTGCCGTTGGTCCCCGCGATGAGAACGCTCTTGAATCGGCGCTGCGGCTTACCAAGTTGCTCGAGGAGGATGCCGATCTCGGCGAGGGAGAACTTGCGGCGCGGCACTCCGGGCCGGGTGTAGAGCTCCGGAGCCATCGCGTTCAATTCTTCAATGGCCGCCGCATATGACATGGAAGCTTAAGTATAGAAGACGGTGGGTGGGGATCGGCTTCGTGCTCGTCGCTGCTTTGAGTGCCTACTGCTTTTCCATTGCGATCATTCCCCAAAGGTCAAGAGATTCTGCGGCGTCATTCGAACGGGCTCTTGCGATGGAATCAGGGAATCGGTTTTGCTGTAGTCCTTATCCCAACAGTTTAAAACATCGCAATTTCTGAAAAGCGCAGACGCAACGTGGAGTGAATCTGCTGCTTTCATATTGTGGCTTCGGGCGATTTCAGCTGCCCTGTGGGCAACCGCCGGAATGACTTGGATTTTCCTAATCCAGGACCAATCGAACATCTGCCTTACCTTGAGCGTCTGATCTTCAGACAATAGCCGTGTCGGTAGAGTGTTTCTTTTGTAGTGGTCCCAAATCTTGTCAAACTCGGTAGACGCTTTGGGGTGAATCACATTGCCTTCTTCGTCCTTGGCCTTTAGTAATTCCGCCCATAACGGGACAGGGGACGGCTGATAGTTGGTCTTTGGTCTAATCGTTTCGACGATGGTGTACACCGAGGTCCATATCTCAACCTGGTCGTTTCGAGCGTGTTTTAGTACATCTTCGCAAATCAATGATCGTGCATATTCCTCTGGGTGAGTACCACTCAGATAGCTTATGAAACAGCTCGTATCCCAATAGACTTTCTTGGGTGCCATCAATCGCAATCCTCAAAGAACTCTTTCAGAGATAGACCGCCAGTTAGATCGGGAATCGATCCTCGCATCTCCTCAATCGTCGGAAGGTCGATCGAAATCGACGCCGAATGAAAAGTCTCTACCTGCATAGACAGAGGCCTTCCGTATCGGTCGGCCTTCGCCATTCCGGTGACCAAAACTCTTGCACCCAAGAGGTCCATCGCCTCAGTCTTTTGTTTGGGGTCAAGATAACACCGAACGGGCCTCTTCGTCTCTTCATCCCAAACGCGAAACTCTAGGCCGTTATGCACCGAGATGGTGTCTAGGTTACCTACAATAGTCCCAAACGAAACAGACTTCGGACAAGTTAGGTCTTTGACCTGATTCAGTGTCTTAACGGTAACGGTCGCAGTCAACGTAACGGATCCATTTGAAGCCGTGTAAATCGCAGATTCTCCCACCGTGGGCGTAGTTCTCGCCAATTTCTCTACTCTGGTCAACGCAGCGTCAGAAAGAAACTTGTTTCTCTCGCCGCGTTCAGTCAGAGAAGCAACGTTGGTTATGATCTCCTGCTCAACTCTCGCGCTAGTGTCGCTGCCAATGTAGCGTCCCAAAAGTATCGGCGTCACCCCGATGAGAGGGGCAGGCTCGTTTTGCAACGTCGTCACACGCCAACGAAGATTCCCGTTCTTTTTGCTAGCAACAGCCGAATCGACCTCTTGAAGAAGTCCGAGAAAATTCCCCGTCGCCCGCCAGAACTCAGGCAGATCGATAATGCTTCTTTCGCCAACGCGCATGAATATGGGTTCAGCCATCGTGCCGACCTCCTGATACACTGAGATCGGGACGTTTTCCAAGAACGCCCTTTCCGCCGCGCAACGGTTTATTTTCCGCGAGAACTCCGGCCGGCCAGCGGGCTTTTCGCATTATTAAGTATTTTGGGATGTTTCTCCTTCAAGCTCAATCAGGTTATCGTGGATCCCCGAGCATTGACCGCATTCCTATCATGCTCTTCAGCGACCCGACTGTCCAAACAGAGTTTCTCTGCTTGCGAGTGTTCTACCTGTAGTCGAACTTGGTCAAGTACCTGCTCAGGTGCTCCGTTCCAACATGGTGATAAACGCCATTAATTACCCGCTTTAGAAGTCCAAAACGCTACTCCACACCATTGGTCGTGGTGCTGACGTCATCTTAGTACCAAGCATACTCGTCGAGTTACCGGCACACGCTGTTCACATCCAACGTCGGTTTACGATTCGGCGGCAGCGGCAGCCCCCGCGCCTGCATCGCCGCCTCGAGCAGATCCGGTCCCGCGGGCATCGTAGGATCAAGCGAGCTCTGATAGAAGGGGTCCTTCTCAGCCTCTTCCAGGGTGACGAAGCCGAAGCCTTTGTTCTGATAGAGCCCTATCAGATGCGGCAGCATGTGAGCGTCAAAGGCGCCAACGTGCATCAGCAACACGTAGGGAATGTCGTGGCCGAAGAGGGCCTTGGCCATGGCGCGGCGGAAGTCGACGTCATTCGACGCGGCATCGAGGTAACTGGTCTCGAGCTGTTCGATGGCGGCGGTATCGCTTTTCGCAACGCAGCGGGCGTAGGGTTCGTTCCACAGGTAATCGCCAAAGCTCATGGTGACGGCAGCGATGCGATAGCGGTGGGCAGCCAGGAATTGGCGAGCCTCATTTCGCTTCTCGGGAGTATCGCCCTCGGCCAGGTACGGATACCGCAGCCAGTGCCAGTCGCTCTTCCCGGCATACTTCTCCAGAATTGGCTCGTTCTTGAGCACGTCCGCTTCCCAGTCAGCGAGCGAAGCGGAGTTGAGATTCATGTGCGACCAGGCGTGATTTCCCAGCGGAAAGCCAGCGTCGCGCCAGTCCTTGAGCATGGGCTCTGATGATGGCTCGCGCTCCGTCGCCACGCCATTCACGAAACCGTAGACCGGCGGCAGATGCGCAGCTTTCATCGCGTCGATCAGCTTGCGGCCAATCGCGACCCGCGTCTCTCCCGGCGGCATGGCGCTGTGAGCGGGAAGATCATCCCAAGTGAAAGCAATCTGCTGGGCAGGCGCTGAACCCGCAAACAACAGGCCAGCGAGCCCGGCAAGAATCACGCGCACCAACCATTTTCCAATCTTCAAGACAAGCCCTCACGCCGAGCACGAATCAGCTCAAACCATGGTAAGACCCATGCGCGCGCCAGCCAATCAGCATCGCCTAAATCGACGAACCGTTCAATCAGGAAGACCCTATTTACTCGTCCGCAGGAAGGTTTGTGGAAGCCAGGAAAGCGCGTCCATTGTGGATGAACGGTGCGTCGCATCGCCTTTGTTCATAGGGCGACGGACTCCCTTTGCACAAAATCATCATGCCATCCACAGCGGTTTTCGCTCGCCCTGTTGAAGCGGTGGGAAATCCCATACCGATCTACCCGGTAGGGGACCAGTTCTCCTATTATCCTGAAACGCACAGCCAAGTTTTAGAAAACTCTCACCCTGCTTAAGAGTCTTCTAACCTGATACATCCGCTCCTTTTCCACTTTTCCGGCCTGAACTACGGAGACTACGGGTAGTGTATGTATCTCCCACACAAGTTTCCTCACCCTCCGTCGCACTCTGTGCCGGTCAGGGTCGATTCCCTTCCCGAGGCCGTTCGTCCAACCCCCAATCAAATCGTCCCAACATCGCGGCGAAATCCTCCAGCTCAACCAGCAAATTCCGCCGCTTCGAATGCCTGCTGACGCCTTTCCCAGAAAACCGCCTAGTTTTCCACGCACGCGTTTACCCCAAAGGTGAATACAATCAATCCAGAAGCGACAGCAGCCGTTTCCGGTCACGGCCAGGGTGTTGTATCGTTTGGCCAGCGTATGTCCTGCCGGAGTGCATTTTTCCGCTTGGGACTGTTGCTCGCGACCAGCACGGGGACGTTGGGCCGCAAACGCGGTCAAGCGAAGGGTGGGGTTCATGTCGATACTGGAAACTGAAGTTGAGCAACCGGCCGCGCAGGGGGCAGCGATGGAGATTACGGTAAGCCGCCAGGAACTTGTGAGGGAGCTGACCGCGACGCAGAGCGTGGTGGAGCGCAAGACCACCATCCCCATCCTCTCGAATTTTCTGATTGAAGCCGATGGCGAACGGCTGAACATCACAGCCACCGACCTCGACCAGGCGATCCGAACCAGCGCCGCGGTGAAGGTAAAGAAGCCAGGCTCGTGCACCATCCCCGCGCGCAAGCTTTACGACTACATCAAGCTCCTGCCCGACGGCGACATCTCCATCAAGATGCTCGAGAACCACTGGGTGCAGATTCGCTCCGGCCGCTCGAATACCAAAATGGTCGGCATGGCGCGAGCCAACTACCCGCAGGTGCCCGAGTTCCCCACCGTGTCCGTGACCACCATTTCCGTGGAAGCGCTCAAGACCCTCATCGCCCGCACCATTTTTGCCATCTCGAACGAAGAGTCGCGCTACACCCTGAACGGCGCGCTCATGGTGCTGAAGGCCGAGTCAATCGCGATGGTGGCCACCGACGGGCACCGGCTCTCGTTTGTTGAGAAGCAGGGCGAGAAGCTTGAAGGCATCAGTGGCGAAAAGCGCGTGCTGGTTCCGCGCAAGGCTCTCCAGGAGCTGCAAACGCTGTTGTCCAACACCACGGCCGAATCCGTGGAATTTGCGGACGACGAGCACACCCTGTTCTTCCGCGTCGGCCATCGCACCCTCAGCTCGCGCAAGCTTTCCGGCCAGTTCCCCAACTACGAAGCCGTTATGCCGCGCGACAACACGAAGTTCGCCATCGTGCGGTCGAGTGAGCTGTCGGCGGCCATCCAGCGCGTCGCCCAGTTTGCCGACGAGCGTTCCGGCGCCATCCGCCTGCGCCTTGAAGGCAACGAGCTCAAGATCAGCTCTTCATCAACCGAATCCGGAGAGTCGGAAGACACCATCGACACGCCGTATTCGAGCGACCCCATCATGGTCGGCTTCAACTCCGGTTACATTCTCGACTTCCTCAAGGCGCTCGGCAATGAAGGCGAAGTGCGGCTCGAATTCAAAGACTCGCAAAGTGCCGGCCAGATGCGCCCCGAAGATCCGGATGCCGAATACCGTTCGCGCTATGTGTTGATGCCCATGCGCATTTGAAGATCAACAAATAGCCATTAGCAAAAAAGGCCCGGCTCAACGCCGGGCCTTTTCCTCTGTATGAAGATCGCAACACTGTCCCGGCATTTTTCAATCGCAGCGAGCCTACCGTGGCTTCGACCTCAAAAACGCCGCGCGGTCTGCCTCATTCGAAATCTGCTTCGCCGCTTCCCGATAGATGAACTCCGGATCGTCAGACTGCGCGGCCAGTTTCTTGATGACAATCTTTGCCACCGGTCCCAGGTATTGTGCGAGCCGCCGCGTAATGTCTTCAAGCGTCAGGTTATGCGCACCACTAGAAGCAAACAGACGCTCCGCTACCGATCCCGTGGCAGGTCGCATCGCGGCAGCAGGCGCCAATGTCGCAGCCGCCGCGGCCGTTGAAGCCGCTCCCTGCCCCGGCTGCAGGGCTACCAGGAACTCTTCAGCCGTCGCAAAACGCTGCGCGGGATCCTTCGCGAGCGAGCGCATCACCGCTTCTGAAATCCGCAGCGGCACCACAGGCGCAATCACGTGTGGCGCCACCGGAATCCGGTTCATGTGCGCCATCATGGTCTCGTAATTGTTTGCGCCGGAAATCGGAAGCACCCCAGTCAGCAGCTCATACAGCGTCACGCCCACCGCATAGATGTCAGAGGACGCGCTGGCCTTCGACCCGCCAATCTGCTCCGGTGACATGTAGTTCACCGAGCCCAACAGAAATCCCGCGCTGGTCAGATCGCTGCCCTGGCTCGTCAGCGCAATGCCAAAGTCCAGCACCTTCACCATGCCGTCGTGCGCAATCATTATGTTCGATGGCTTGATGTCGCGATGCACCACGCCGAGCCGGTGCGCGTACGTCAGCGCCTGCAGGACCTGCGAAATATAGCCCAGCGCTTCCGGCAGCGTGATGTGCGCCTTCATCCGCCGATCGCGCAGCGTCTCGCCCTTTATCAGCTCCATTACCATCACCAGCTGACTGTTGTTGTAAAACGCCGTGTGCAGTTGCGCAATATTCTGATGGCTCAAGGTGGCCAGCGTTCGCACTTCGCGACGAAATCGCTCCACCATCTCCGGCGCCCCGCACTGGTCCTCCAGCAATATTTTCATGGCCTCGTGGCGCTGCGAAATCATGTGCCGCACCTCGTAGACGGCGCCCAATCCGCCCGCCCCGAGGTGCCGCACAATCTCGTAATCGCCTACGAATTGCCCAGGTTCGAATGCCATCGTTCCCAGCGGTCTTTCCCAACCCCCTGATCATAAAGCTTCTTCTGTCTCCATACTCTGCGCCTCCGCGCCGCAAGACTCACCACAGACACCCTCCCGCTCCAGCCCAGCCCCTCAAGCCCAGCTATCATGGCCTGTCAACTTTGTTGCCAACGCCGTCGAGGTGAACCTGTTGGATAACACTAAAAACTCTCATCCGCAGAACGCGCTCACCAAGAGCGCCGAACCCGAATCATCGAAATCAATCTCGCGCCGGAACCTGCTCAAGACTGTGCCTTCCGCCGCGACATTGCTGCTCCCCACAGCTTCCTGGGCGCAGCAATCAAAAACAGCCCCTGCACACGACGGCCTCGATCTCCCCGTCCTCGCGCAGCCTGACCTGGTCTTCGCATTCCTCAGCGACGCAGAGCCAGAGCGTCACGTGCTCTCGCGAACCGGCAGCAGCTGGACCGGAAGCAACGCCGCCACCTCCATCAAAGTCGATTTCATTGCAGCAGCGCAGCAGGCTGCCATCGCAATCGAATCACTCACCGCGCACGTCCAGCGCATTCACCTCCGCTGGAAGCGCCGCCTGCCGGCAGAGGCTCTCGTCCTCGGCGACGCATGGGAGCGAAGCTATGGCGACCTCGAATGGAAACCTCTCCAAGCCGAGCGCGTTTTGCCCTGGTACGCAATGCTGCACACGCAAGGTCAAACCTCCGGCATGGGCGTCAAAACCGGTGCCGCGGCCTTCGCCTTCTGGCAAGCCGATCCCTCAGGCATCTCACTCTGGCTTGACGTGCGCAATGGAGGCAACGGCGTCTCCCTCGGCAACCGCAAGCTTCAAGCCGCAACCATCGTTCAGTGCCGCGGCGCTAAGGATGAAAGCGCATTCGCCGTCACTCAACGCCTCTGTCGGGCCATGGCGCAGGGAACACGCGTGCCCGCCATGCGAGGCGCAATACCCGTCGATGTCATCTACGGCAGCAACGACTGGTATTACGCCTACGGGCAGAACACCCACGACGGAATCCTTCGCGACGCCGATCTGGTCTCTTCCCTCGCACCCCCCGGCGGCATCAAGCCCTTCACCGTCATCGATGACGGCTACCAGGACGCCGCGCGCTTTCCCAGCCTTTCAAAGCTCGCATCCGACATTCGCAGTCGCAACGTCATCCCCGGCCTCTGGATTCGCCCCTTGCGCGCGTCCTCGTCGACGCCACAAAATCTCCTGCTGCCGGACTCCCGCTACAGCGCATCGGCCAACGACCCGGCGCCGCTAGCCTACGATCCCACCATTCCCGAGGCTCTTCACGCCATCGCATCGGTCGCCGCCGAAGCCTGTGCCTGGGGCTTCGATCTCATCAAGCACGACTTCACCACCTGGGAGTTATTCGGCCAATGGGGCAGTCAGATGGGCGCCTCTCCCACGCGCGGCAATTGGCACTTCAATGACCGCTCGCTTACCAACGCCGAAATCGTCACAGCGCTCTATCGGCAACTCCGCGCAGCCTGCGGAGAAGACCGCATCATTCTCGGCTGCAACACCATGGGCCATCTCTCCGTCGGCCTGTTCGATGCCTCTCGCACCGGCGACGACACCAGCGGCAAGGAGTGGGAGCGCACGCGCCGCATGGGCGTCAACACGCTCGCCTTCCGCCTGCCCCAGCACAAAGTCTTCTGCTCCATCGACGCCGATTGTGTAGCCATCACGCCCGACGTCCCCTGGTCCATGAGCCGCCAATGGTTGAAAGTCGTAGCCAGCAGCGGAACCGTACTTCTGATTTCCCCAGATCCCAAAGCCATCGGCCCGGAGCAAAGGAAAGCCCTTCGCACAGCCTTCGAAATCTGCGTCGGCAAGGAAGGCAGAGAACCGCTGGATTGGATCAATACGCGCACTCCCGCAGCCTGGCGCTCATTTGATCTGATCGAGGCCTACGAATGGATTCTCGAAGAAGGAGAAAGCCCCTTCCCCATCGGAATCCAGCGCGGTCCCGATTAGGCAATCTTCGGTGAATCGAAATGCGGGCTGTCAGTTTGATGAAGCGGCCACCCCTGCAGCAGCGCTGGGTATCGGAATCGTGTAAACACGCTGGGTTGCGGTCAGAACCAGCAGCGCGTGCTGCGACGGAACAAAGCGAGCCACTCGTGGCTGGTGGTCCAGAATCACGCGCTTGATCTCGGTGCCCGTCGCGGTGTCGTACACAATCAGCTCCTGGTCGCGATTGGCCACCGCCACCAGCCCCTGCGCGCCATCTCCTCCCAGAACGCGGCCATAGAACGCGCATGTGCGCACCCCGTCTGACAACCGATAGATCACCGTGTTGTTGTAATTGCCTCGCACCGCCACAAAGTTCCCGTAAACATCGGCCCAGCGGTGATCGATGTTGAACAGCCCCGCCCCACTTGTTGAGATCGTCTGGCTATCCGTACAATAACGGGTTACCTGATTGTTACAATTACCAGTTTGTGCTAACACTGGAAATGCACAGAGACAAAACAGCAACAAAAGTTTCTTCATCCCACCTCCTTACACGAAAAAGCGCCGAAAGGGCTCAGGCCCATCAGCGCTTCATTAAAACTCGGGTTTTGTTCTGTTCTACTTCTCTTCAGCCTCGGGCGGAGGTTCTACAACCAACCAACCCCCTGAATCGGTGTGGCGTTTTTGCGCCTCCAACCATTCATGCTCAGACTCGTAGTCATCCCTGGTTAAAGGCCTTTCATCAACCTCTTCGCCCATAATCCCTCCACGTACATCTATACAAAGTTCGCTCCCGGCGTCTGAGCGCCCGTGTGTGCATCCAGTGTCAGGTTCGCGCCTGGTTTCTGGAACGACGTAATCAAATGCAGCCGGGCCCGGTCCTGATCGTCGAACCGCATGCCTGAGAACGGCCGCAGCAGCGAAACCTGCTTGTGCTGCTCCAGATCCCACAGCGTGCCGCGCGACGAGTGCGAGTAGGCCAGGAACTTCCCATCCCCGCTGAAGTCACCCGCTGCCAAAGTCCTCAGCGGGCCAATCGGCAGGTCCACCGTCACAGGATTCGCAGCGCCGGCTTCCTTCAGCGCCACGCCGCCTTTGGCTGATTCGCTGGCCAGCGCCGGCCCGTACAAATCGATCTGTGGCAGACGAAAAGCTCTCTGAATGGTTCCCGTCGCCGGGTCAATCAGAATGGCGGCGTTGTCCCCCGCCGGGCCCACCAGCACCTGGTCTCCCTGGCTTATCCCGCGCACCCATTGATCACCGATCGGAAATTTCCCCAGCTTGTCGCCCCCAGGAAAGGAATCAAGGCACATTGTGTAGATCATCGCCCCGTTACTCTGCGCCTTGCCGTTTCCACATTCGAACGCGACCTTGCTGCTCCCCACAAACGTCACCTTCGATGCGATCATGCTCGACAAATCCCCGTGCATCGCAATCTCGTGGCGCTGCGTCAGGTCATACGCAAACGACCGGCCGCCCACCAACGCCAGCAGCACGCCGCCGTCAGCGCTGAACACAATCTCCGCGTCATTGCCCCATGCTGGAAACTCGTTGAACTTCTTGTTCACGTAGAACGGCTTCTCTGTCTCGACATCCAGAAGCGTCAGCCCCACGCCTTCGCCTTCAAATTTCATGCAGACAAACGTCCGGCCATCGGGAGCCAACGCGCTCTCCAAACATCCCTTGTAGTCGATCAGGTCGTGCGCGCTCTCGCGCTTCTGGGCCACAATGTCCCACGACTCCACCCGCCTATCGGGGTAGGCAAACGACACCCGCCGCGAGTCGGGAGAGTAGTGCGCCCCCTCCGCGCCCGGCGCATCAATCGTAAACAGCAGCTTCAGCGGCGCGCGCGACAAGACGTGAACGCTCGCGTTGTTCTGCGCCAAGATGAAATTGCCATCGGGGCTGAAGCGGATCCGGTCGATCGCAGGGCGCATCGGCGGATCAAGTGTGAACGACGTCAACCCCGGCGTCGGATCAATCACCCAACTGGGAACCTGCGTGCGCAGCTTCTGCTGGAACTCGGCAAACGACGCAGACTTGCCCGGCGTTGCCGCTTTGCACTCCGCTGACAGCCCATTCACCATCTTGTGCGCGGCCCGAATGCGGTCCACAATCTCCGTGCTTTCCCCGGAAAGAATCTTGAGGAACAGCCCGGTGTGCCCCTTGGTGTCCGTGATGCGGTCAAGATTCTCAGCCAGAGCATTCGGCGCGTAACCGGCGCGCGTCATGGCGTAGAGTGCGATCGCGTCCGCGGCCAGCTCGGCATTTTCTGCCTCATCGCGCGATTCCGCCCCGCCTGCCTTCCACGGCGCGTTGATCAGCAGTTGCTGCTTGTCTTCCACATCGCGCCGGTCGGTCAGTGAGGTCACCTTCAACAGCGCCTTCAACTCCCGCGTTTCACCCTCCGTCATGGCGTGCGAATAGATGTGACCCACTTCGTGCGCCAGCACACCCGCTATCTCGTCCTCGTTGTGCGCGTCTGAGATGAGCTTGCGGCTCACATACACGTGCCCGCCCGCAATCGAGAAGGCGTTCACCTCCTCGTCCAGGTACACCTTAAACGTGAACTTGATTGCACTGGGCGGAAGCTGAGCCAGCAGCTTGTTCCCGATGCGAGTCAGCTCCGCCGTTTCCTTCTCCGGCAGCAGCGTGTATTCCGCCTCCAGCTGCGCGGCCTGCGCATCGCCCAGCCACTGTTCCTGCTGCTCGTTAAAAATGTCCGCTTTTTTGATCTGAAACTGCGGAGCCGGGACCGTGCAGACGCTGGTTTGCGCTGAGACCGGAACCGAAGTGAGAACAACGAAAGGCAAGGCCAGAACACAGATTCGGCGCATAAGAGGTGATCTCGGAAAAGGTTGAGCCATCCTAACATGGGCCGCGCTCAATGGACGCGCCGTCAGTGAATTAGCGGGTTGTTCGGGACCGTCAGCCTTTACTCACGACATTGCCCCCGATTCATCCCCTCCGCCAAGCGGGTGTTATTTCCGCCGAAGGCTCGCACCGGAAGCCTTGAGCCATGCGGTAATATTGCAGCCGAAAAAGAAACGGAGTTCCCCATGTCTCCCATCTCCCGGCGCACCATGCTGAAGAATAGCTCTCTTACCGCCGCCTCCATCACCCTGCTCTCAGTGGTCCCGGAGATGCTTCGCGCCCAATCCCTCGCCAAGGCAACCGGGATCCAGCTCTACACGGTCGGCAAGGAACTCACCGAAGATCTGTCCGGCACGCTCGCCAAGATCTCCGCCATCGGATACAAGACAGTCGAGAGCGCCGGACTCGCGGGCAAGTCAGCCGCCGAATTTCGCAAAGCCCTCGATGGTGCCGGCCTCAAATGCCTAAGCTCCCACCTCTTTCCCACTCCGGGAAGAAACCAGCAGCAGAACTTCGAGGACATGAAGACCCTGGGAGCGGACTACGCGGTCTCGAGCGTCATCATCAAGCCCACCGCACCCATCAAGAGCGCTGACGACTACATCAAGCTCATCGCCGCCCTCACCCAGGACGACTTCAAAAAGATGGCTGCGGAACTGAACACCATGGCGACCCAGGCAAAGTCCATTGGCCTGCAGTTCGCTTACCACAACCACAACATGGAATTCCGCAAGTGGCCCGACGGCACCACCACCTACGATATCTTGATGGCGGAAACCGATCCTTCGCTGGTGAAAATCGAGATCGACTGTGGCTGGGCCGACCTCGGTGGTCACCCGCCCGTTGAGCTATTCAAGAAATACAGCGGACGCGTCCGCATGCTGCACATCAAGGACTTTGTCCCCGTCGCGCACCCCATCGTCACCCTCGACCCCAAGAATGGACCAGAGGGCACAGAACTCGGCAAAGGGCACATCGACTACCGCCCAATCCTCGCCGCCGCGCCCGCCGCCGGAGTCGAACATATCTTCGTCGAGCAGGAGCCGCCCTTCGTCAAGTTCACCGCGTTCGAAGCCGCCAAAGTCGACTACGACTACCTGCAATCGATCGCTTAGTGCATTTTTTGGATTTACCGTAGACTCGCGTGCCCCATCCATTCCGCGTTTTGCACCGGAATGGGTGGGACACCAACAAAGTTCGGGTCTACAAAATTATGGAAAATGCTCAAGCCTCGCGGCGCCCCGTTGCCCTAAATCTCCGGCCTGCTCAAAAGTTGTCAAGTGCCCAACCTGTGGAAATCGTTGCAAACAACACAAAACAAGCAGAAAAGATATATTTGAAAATCCATTATTAATTCGTGGGATCTGTCATACTTAATACAGATAAGAAATAAAGCCCTTCCGAACCCGGAGGGGCTTTTCATTTGCATTCACAACATTCGCAACCGAAAGGAGCAAGCCATGGCAGCACTGCACAACGTCGCGTTCTCCGGGGCCCTCTGTTCACTGTTCACTGCACACTGTTTACTGGCTTTCGCTCAACGTACACTGCTCCAAAGTGATTTAAATCACTTTGGAGCACAAATTCCCCCCAAACCGGTGTGTAACCCAATGAGCGCAATCAACTTACTCGTTTTTATTTTGCGTGTGAAAGTGTTAAATACCGGCATACCAGGAATAACCAGCTTCTGGCGACGCCGATCCCAAACCCTTGCCGAATTTCTTCATCGAATCGGTAACCGTCATCCGGGTAATGAATTTCACGCTCTTGTAGCCAAGTTGCCGTGGCACACGCAGCCGCAGCGGCCCGCCAAAGTGAACCGGCAGATTCCCGTTGTTCATTCCCATGGTCAGGAAAGTCTGGGGATGCAGCGCGTCGGCCATATCAACGCTCTCCCACCAGTCGGGTTCGATGGAGTAGTAGACAACATAACGCGCCTGGGGATGAACACCGACCTCGTTCAGAACCCCGGACAGCGGGGTTCCGATCCACTCGGCAACGTAGGACCAGCCCTCCTCGCAGACCACTTCGGTGATCTGGCTGTGAGTAGGCAGGCTCTTGAGATCAGACAGCGAAAAGGCGGTTGGGCGCTCTACCATACCGCCGACATCGAGCTTCCAGTCTGCAAAGCCGGCCGCTTGGTGGTGCTTGAATGCGTCGGTGGGCGGGGCGAGCTCGTTGCCAAAAGGCTTCTCGGAGATCATGCTGCGCGGAAACTCGCGCGCTAAGGAATGCTTCGTAAGCAGCCGTTGGGCGGCGTAGGTCAGCGTCTCGCCGGGGCCGTAAATGCCGCCGCCGTCGGGCGGGATGAGGCCGTAACGTTTGGCAATGCGGTCGGCGGCGGAGAGACCAGCCACGCCAGCTACGGCCACAACGCCGGTGGTGATGAGCTTGCGGCGGGAAATCACGCTCATACGCGCTCCTTAGTCTGGTAGGGCTGGGACTTGATGTGCCCGGTGATCATGGCCCGGTTGCGGCTCCAGAAGCCGGCCAGCGCAATCATGGCCACGTGGACGATGAGGAAGATGACGAGCAGGTCGGTCACGAAGAAGTGCAGCGTGCGCGAGGACTGCCTGCCGCCGAACGCGGTGACGACGATTGGGAATGCGGCGTTGAATCCTGGTGACAAGGCCAGGCCGGTCAGAATGACCAGCGGAAACAGAACAAAAATCACGATTAGGTAGCTTAGCCGTTGGACGACGTTGTAGGAATTGGCCTCACCCGCATCCGGCGGTCCGCGGCGGAAATACCTCGCAAACACGGCGCGGAACGCGGGCCAATTTCGCTGGGCCGGGGCCGGGAGCAGGTTCCTGCGGAAGTGGCCGTTGAGCAGGCTTGCCAAGCCGTAGATCAGGGCCGTGATGACCAGGACCCAGGCCGCCTCGAAGTGGAGATAGCGGCTCCAGCCATTCTGGTCGGGCATGGTGTAGCTGTAGCCGGACGGAACGGTGCCGCGTGAGGCGGGGATGGGGATCCTGAACAGCGGCTCAGTTCCCGAGTTGCCGGCTTCGCCCCAGTAGAAGCGCGGGTGGGAGACGATCAATTCCGCTCCCGTGACGAGCAGGGCAAAGAAGGAGAGGACCGTGACCCAGTGGGTGATGCGGACCAGCAGCGTGTGACGCGGCGGGGCACCGGCTTCGGTGCGGGCAACGGAGATTTGGGAGACGGTTGAGGAAGCAGCCATCGTGGGGCGAGGATAGCGCAGCGAAAGATGGGAAGTAAACCGAAAAGCATTGGAGCGGGGGACTATTCCCTATCGCGCAGAATTGAAGCGATGACACGAGGGTTTCGCCGTCCATCAATGACGGCAACGATCCACACAGGATTTCGGTCCGGTGCGTAGGCGACAAGGTAGTTTTCGATGATCGCGAACCGAAGAGGGCGCGAAGTCAGTTCGGGTCGCCGGAAGCCTTGGTGCGGCATTTTGGCCAAGGAGTCGAACTTGGCGAAGAACTCGTCCAGGAGACGGACTGCCGCTGAGGAATTAAAGGAGTTGAAGTATTCGAGGATCTCGTCGAGGTCGCTGGTAGCTTCGGGGTGAAGGTCGAAATGCATCAAGCTATCGATTTGCCGCGGGCCTGAATGCGTTCTTTCAGGAGACGGTACGCTTCTTCACCGCTCATTGGCTCGACACGGCCGTTTACGATGTCGTCGTAGCGTGAGTCGAGGGTCTTCTGGACATTCTCGATCTCAGCAAAATAGCCTGCGATGGCTTCTTCAACCACTTCGCCGGCGGGGCGGCCGGTTTGGGCGGACCACTGTTCCAGCTTGGCGGCAAGTTCGGGTTGAAGATTCAGGTCCATGGATCAAGGTTAGGCCCCATGTAGTTGGGTGTCAACGGACGGACAAGGTCTGGCTTTCCCACCCTTGCGGCGGAAAAAAGCCGCAAAGATGGGGCACGGAGCTTTTGTGGCAAGGCCGGCGAAGGGCTTACCAGGTGAGGGTGACGGTGATGGTTTTCCAGCCTTCACCGGGTGGGAAGTGGAAACTGAGCATCAGGGGCTCGTTCATGTCGCTGAGAGCAGAGTCCGAGAAGCCAATTCCTGCAACTTGCTCGACGCCCTCAACAGACTTCGACTGGATCTTGGGAATAAATCGGGCATGCCGAACGAGGTCCAGCATGCCGCCCTGCCCTGCCTGCCCTTCGATTTGCAGGATGAGCTTGTGATCGGTGTAGTCCTCATGTACGACTCGAAATCGCTTTGTGCGGGCTCCCGGATGGGTCGGCTCAGTCCAGGAACTCACAA
>JANXQR010000725.1 GCA_025353435.1 Acidobacteriota bacterium
TCACGATCCATCTGTTCATGGTATCGCGCGGAGATTCACCAAGCCATCACAGGGGATTCACGCGACTTGAACCCAAAATCCATCTCCCACACAACGCCGCTGATAAACTTGAAACAGACAATGTTCAAAAAGAGCTATGCGGGTTGGATGTACCGTTGGGAAACCAAGCTGACCACGCGCGATGAGAATCGCGTGGTGCGGCCGCTGGAATGGGGATTCAGCTGGATTGAGCCGTTTCTAAGCGAGCACGGGCTTGGCCGTGAATTGGGAATGGGCGCAAGCGAGCTGCTGCGCGCCGAATCCGACAATTCCGCCGCAGAAGCGGCGATGACACGGATCAACGAGGTTCTGATTCGGCACAGCGACAAGTTTTTTGGCTATGTGAGGCCGACGGACTTTCGCCTTGAGGAACGCCATCCGCAACTGTTTCCCACCAATGTGCGGCCAGAGACAATGGCCCAGGACGCCGAGTTGCGCCGCAAGGCTGAGAATGGCGAGGTTCCGCGCGCGCAGTATCTGCGCTTCACCAGTCCGGAGCGCACGCCGTATCCGGAAAACGATCTTGTGAATGCGCGTTGGTTTCCAGCGCCCCCGATCAAGGATTCGTCGCGGCCCAGGCAGGCCATCGTGGTGCTGCCGCAGTGGAACGCCGATGCATTCAGCCACAATGCGCTGTGTTCGATTTTCAATCGCATGGGGATCTCGGCTCTGCGGCTGTCGAAGCCCTACCACGACATTCGCCGGCCCACTGAATTGGAGCGCAGTGATTACGCGGTCAGCGCGAACATGGGCCGGACGCTCTCAGCATGCAGGCAGGCGGTCGTTGACATTCGCTGCTGCATTGACTGGCTTGAAGAGCAGGGTTACGAGCAGTTCGGAGTGCTGGGCACGAGCCTCGGTTCCTGCTACACGTTTCTCGCCAGCGCACACGACAAGCGCATTCGCGTGAACGCATTCAACCACGCGTCCACTTCCTTTGGCGACGTGGTGTGGGCGGGGCAGAGCACGCGGCACATTCGCCAGGGGCTTGAGGAGGCAGGGCTCACGCAAGAGAGGCTGCGGGCGATGTGGTCGGCAGTCAGCCCGGTGAGTTATTACGAAAAATTTGCAGGCCCGGCCGCAGCAGGGCCGGATAAGAAAGTGCTGTTGGTCTACGCGGATTATGACCTGACATTTCCGCGCAAGTACTCGTTGCAGGTCCTGGATGCATTTCGGCGGCATGGTGTGAACTACGAAGCACGCGTGCTTCCGTGCGGCCATTACACAACCGGCGAAACGCCATACAAATACATTGACGGATGGTATTTGGGCTCGTTCGTGTATCGCGCGTTCAAGCAGCT
>JANXQR010000730.1 GCA_025353435.1 Acidobacteriota bacterium
GTCCTGGTAGAAATCGGCGCAAAGCACGGCGAGTTTGTCCGTAGCATGAATGCAAGGGGAGTGCTGGTACGAGATCGCTCGAATGACCCCGGCTGTGACGGTCGCGTGCGGATAACTATCGGTACGCGCGAACAGATGCGCCACGCCGCCGTGGCCATGCGCGAGGTAATTGCAGCCCTTCGTGACGGAGGAGATCAATGAAGAAAGTAAAGCCTGCGCAAACTGATTCGAAGCCCAAATTGACGGCGCTTCGCACTGCAGGATTTGAGCGCAATACCACTGAAACCCAAATTGCGATCCAACTCACGATTGAAGGCAAGGGCATTTATAAGGTCACTACGGGCATTCGTTTCTTCGATCACATGCTGGAACTGTTCACGCGGCACGGCGCATTTAACCTCAACCTCAAGTGTGATGGCGATCTCGATGTTGACCAGCATCACACCGTCGAAGATGTTGGTATCGCGTTGGGCGAAGCGTTCGATCGAGCACTCGGCGACAAGCGCGGCATATTGCGGGCCGGCTATTTCCTGATGCCGATGGACGAGACGCTTGCGATTGCCGCGGTGGACCTGAGCGGGCGTGCGGCATTCGCCGTCGATACCAAGGTGCGGACGCGGCTGGTGGGTGATCTGCAGACTGAACTGGTGACGGATTTCTTCGAGGGTTTTGCTCGGGGGGCGCGTGCCAACGTGCATGTGAAGACGATGTACGGCCGCTCCAATCATCACAAGATCGAGGCCATCTTCAAGGCATTTGCGCGGGCACTGCGGGTGGCATGCAGCCGGGACAAACAACTCGGCGAAATGCTGCCATCCACGAAGGGCCTGCTCTGATGCGCGTAACAGTTGTGGACTACAAAGCGGGCAATCTCACGTCGGTGCTCAAGGCGCTTCGTTACCTCGGCGCTGAGGTTGAGGTAACAGACAGCGATGCCGAAGTGATCGCCGGCGCTGAGCGGATCGTGTTGCCGGGAGTGGGGCACTTCGCGGCAACGAGTCGACTGGATCAAACTGGAATGACGCTTGCAGTTCGCGCCGCCATTGCAAGGGGAGTTCCATTCCTTGGAATTTGCGTTGGCATGCAGTGGCTGTATTCCGATTCAAGCGAAGCTCCAGACCAGGCCGGCCTCGGACATTTTCCAGGGTTGTGCGCGCGCTTTCCTGAATGCGATCAGAAAGTGCCGCATGTCGGCTGGAATTCGCTGAAAGCGCGAAAGGACTCGCGATTGCTGGCCGGGGTTGAGTCCGGTGAATTTGTCTATTTCACGCATTCGTATCGGGTTCCTGTCACTGACGACACGGCAGCAGAAGCGTATTACATCGAGCCTTTTGCGGCTGCCATAGAGCGAAGTAACGTAATGGGCGTGCAGTTTCATCCGGAGAAATCCGGAGAGACGGGATTGAAGATTCTGCGCAATTTTCTGGAGGCCAGATCATGAAGCTCAGTTACACCCTAACGCTCGCAGATTACAAGGCAGCTCTACGGCTCCATTGGCACCAAACACTCGGCAGGCGTTTGAGGGTTGCCGTGCTGCGCATTGCCATCCCCGCTTTGGCCGCCGCTGGATTGATGATCCTTCTCGTGTTCAAGGTTAGAGGAAGCACAGAGCTTTCTGCGGACATGATTGCGATCGAAATGGGCTTGATTCTTCTATCGATCACGTTACCTGTTGCGCGTTACTTCGATACACGAATATGCTTCAGGCGAATTTTTCCAAACACGACTTCGGCTCCAACTATTTCCGCTGAAATCGACAGCGAATGTATTCGCACGCAGAATCCTGGCGTCAGCGAAGGGAAGTTCTATTGGAAGGCAATTGTGAAATTCGTTCAGGACGACAAGGTTACGATGCTTTACATCGACAAGCGGCGATTCTTGTTCTTCCCAACGGACACCTTATCTCAATCCCAACGCGCCGAGCTCATGGCTCTTGCCGACCTCAACGTGGCGAAAAGGTAGCCGCATGCTGACCAAACGAATCATCGCCTGCCTTGATGTGCATGACGGGCGCGTCGTAAAGGGTGTTCAGTTTATTGACCTTGTGGATGCTGGCGATCCAGCGCAACTGGCAGCGCGCCACGCCCGTGAGGGTGCTGATGAAATAGTGTTGCTGGACATTACGGCAACGCATGAAGGCAGGCCCACGCTGCTCGAGACTGTGCGGCGGACTGCGCGTGAGTTGTTCGTACCGTTCACTGTGGGCGGCGGCATTCGCACGGCCGGCGATGCTGAACAGGTGTTTGAAGCGGGCGCGGACAAGGTGAGCGTGAACTCAGCGGCGCTTTCCGATCCTGGTTTGATTGATGCCATTGGACGCAACTTCGGGGCGCAGGCGGTGATTGTGGCCATCGATGCGCGGCGCGATCCTTCGGCCGCAGATCCGGTGCGCGACGCCCAGGTTTTTGTGCAGGGTGGACGCCAGCTTGCCGGACGGCGCGTCGTTGAGTGGGCGCGCGAGGCCGAAGCGCGCGGCGCGGGAGAGATCCTGCTCACGTCGATGGATTCAGATGGTATGAGAGCTGGGTTCGACTGCGAATTGACAGCAGCCGTGAGCGAGGCGGTGCGAATCCCCGTCATTGCATCGGGAGGCGCAGGGACCGTAGGTCATTTCGCGGATGTGTTTTCACGCGGCAAAGCGGACGCTGCGCTGGCTGCCAGTATCTTCCATTTCGGCGTGTCGAGCGCCCGAGCGCTGAAGCAAGAACTCGCTGCTGCGGGAGTGCCTGTGAGGTTGCCATGCTGATTCCATCCATCGATCTGCTCGGTGGACGTATCGTCCAGCTTGTTCAAGGCGAGAAATTGCGGCTTGCGTTTGATGACTTCAACTATTGGATCGAAAAGTTTTCGCGTTTTCCGGTTGTGCAGCTTATCGATCTCGATGCTGCGATGCGCCAGGGTGACAACTCCGAACTCGTGGCACAAATCGCGAAGCGTCTCCCGTGCCAGGTTGGCGGCGGCTTCCGCTCGGTTGAGGGCGTGCGGCAGGTGCTGGATCAAGGGGCGAAGCGCGTCATCGTGGGATCAGCGCTATTTTCTTCGGGAGAAGGCGGTGGAGCCGTAAACATCGGGTTTGCAGGAGAACTCGCGCGGGCAGTGGGAGCGGAACACCTTGTCGCAGGCATCGATACAAAAGCGGGCCGCATCGCTGTCAAAGGTTGGAAGGCGCATGTCGAATTAACGGCAGATGAAGCGATTCCGGAACTGGATCCGTACGTTGCCGGGTTTCTCTACACTCACGTGGATGGAGAAGGCATGATGCAGGGATTCCCGCTGGAGACAGCGGCGCGACTGCGCAAGCTTTCCACCCGCCAACTGATCGTCGCCGGCGGAATACGAAGTCAGAAGGAAATCGATGAGCTTGATTCGATGGGTGTTGACGCCGTGGTAGGGATGGCCATATACACCGACGCCATTGCTGTGTAACTGGAGAGATCGAAGGAAGGTGTCTCGGCCACTGAGACACATAAAACACCTTCGGCTATCCTGAGAATGAAGTTCGAGAAAAGGGGACTGCGTGAAAGCAACCAATCAAACTGGTATTCGGCTGGCCGGACGGATGGACGAAGTGGGTTTCTCCGACATCGTGCAAATCCGCAACAAAGTCATGGCCATGCGCGCCGAAGGACACCAGGTTTACTCCCTGCACGGCGGAGAGCCCTTTTTCGAGACTCCGGACGATATCAAGTTCGCAGCCGTTCGCGCGCTAGTCGAAAACCAGACGCATTATGCTCCGTCTTCGGGCCTGCAGCCTCTTCGCGAGGCATTGGTACGCAAGCTCGCCGCTAAGAACGGAATCCACGTGACCGCTGACGAAGTGATCGCGACGGTTGGCGGCTCGCAGGGATTGTATGCAGCATTCCAGATTGTTTTGGATCCAGGTGACGACGCATTGGTCTTTTCGCCTTACTGGACACCGATCGGCGATCTGGTGACAGGCGCGCAGGGCCGCCCACTGCTTGTCCCCACCATCACGGCGCGGCGCAATGGAATTCGCAACACACTCGAGCAATTCGCCACTCCAAAGACGCGCGCCATTTACTACAACACGCCGCAGAATCCAAGCGGACTCGTCTTCACGCGAGCCGAAGCGATCGAGGTGGCCTCATTCGCAATCGAGCGCGACCTCATCGTGATTGCCGATGAGGCCTACGAAGACCTGGTTTACGAAGGGGATCATGTCTCTATTGCATCTCTTCCGGGAATGGCAGACCGGACGATTACCTGCTTCACGTTTTCCAAAACCTATGCCATGACCGGCTGGCGCGCAGGATATGCCGTGGCTCGCGAGCCCTTCATGACCGCACTTCGTAAGATGGTTCTTTACTCCACGAACGGCGTCACTACTCCCGTGCAATTTGCCATGATTCAGGCGCTCAAGACTCCCGAGTCGAAGATTGCCGCGCTTCGCGAAGAGTACCGTGTGCGCCGCGATCTGCTGGTGAAAGGTCTGAACGAGGTGGGCCTTGTATGCGATCCCCCGGCCGGCGCTTTTTATGCGTTCCCGAATGTCGAGAAGATACACAAGAACAGCCGCACCGCCGCGCAGATCCTGCTGGAAAAAGCGCACATCGCAACGATACCCGGCTCGGTATTCGGCGCACAGGGAGAAGGCCATTTGCGCTTCGGCTACGCCGTTCCTCCGAAGGAGATCGAGGACTGCGTCGCGTCTTTGCGCAAGTTTCTCGGATAAATTTCAGAGCATCTAATTCGCTGCGCATCCCGCGGTCCGCAAGATGCGCAGCGAATTTGGCTGAGCGGTGGAGAAGCTTCGTTATGCTAGGCGTATGCCCCGCATCGCCTTTCTCGAGTGCTCCCGCTGCCGTCTCCACCACGACCCCGCAACTCCACAGACGGTTTGCTCCGCTTGTACAGGCGCGCTCTATGTGCGCTACGATCTTTCGGCTGCCAGGGGCATTTCACAACGCGACCTCATTGGCACTTCATCAATGGACAAGCGCTGGAGCGGCATGGGCCGCTATCGGCAAGTGCTGCCGGATGTGGAACCGGTAACCCTCGGCGAGGGCTGGACTCCCATGCTTCCCAGCCGCCGCTACGCCAACGTCTGGCTGAAGGAGGAGGGCGCCAATCCAACCGGCACCTTCAAAGCGCGCGGACTTGCGATGGCCGTTTCGATGGCGCGGCACTACGGCCTGAGGAAGCTGGCAGCGCCCACTGCAGGGAATGCCGGCGGAGCCCTTGCGGCTTATGCGGCAGCCGCTGGTATCGAGGCGTATATCTTCATGCCTCGCGACACTCCGATGGCCAACCAGGTGGAGTGCCTCGCCTACGGCGCGCATCTGACATTGGTGGATGGACTCATCTCCGACTGCGGCCGCATCGTTGCCGAGCGCAAAGCTGCCGAAGGATGGTTCGACGTCTCGACACTCAAAGAACCTTTCCGCGTGGAGGGGAAAAAGACCATGGGCTACGAATTGGTCGAGCAACTCGGATGGGAGTATCCCGACGCGGTCTTCTATCCCACCGGCGGGGGTGTTGGCCTGATCGGAATGTGGAAGGCATTTCAAGAGATGGAGGAGTTGGGTTGGGTCAGCGGCAAGCGCCCTAAGATGATTGCCATCCAAGCCGCGGGCTGTGCCCCTGTGGTGCGCGCATTTGAGCAGGGAGAAACCGCGAGCGTGATGTGGCAAAACGCGCACACAGGCGCCTCCGGCCTGCGCGTCCCCAAGCCATACGGCGACACCATCATTCTCGATATTCTGCGCCAGTCGGACGGGACGGCGGTCGCTGTCACCGACGACCAGATCTTCGCTTCGCTAAGGGACTGGGCGAGTCACGAGGGCCTGTTGCTCTCCCCAGAAGGGGCAGCCGCCACAGCCGCATACGACTATCTAATATCCACGGGATTCCTAAGCAAAAACGATCGCGTGGTGCTATTCAACACCGGTTCAGGGAACAAATACACCGACGTGATCGGGGCGCGCGTGAATCAGACGCACTGAGATCAAACGCTAGCTTGAACTCGTCGACGATGAGGGGTTTGCTGATGACTCCGAGGCCGTCGACTTTGATTCAGTTGCCACCGGTTTTGCATCTGCGGACTTCGAATTAGCCGCCTCAGCCGCTTCAATCGTCGGCACATCATCCGGTGAAGAGCTCCCCGACGACTTCGATGAGTAGTCATTCACATACCAGCCCGCACCCTTGAACGACAGCCCAGGCGCGGTCAGCGGGCGCTCCACCGGGCCGCCGCACTTGGGGCACACTGTGTCCTCTTCGGAACTGAAACTTTGAATTTTCTCGTAGCGATTGCCGCACTGTGTGCAGCGGTAGGCGTATAGCGGCAAAGTCTCTCACCCCACGGGGAAGCAGAATCAATCTGTTTCTATTCTACCGTTATATGAAAACGGCGTGCGCCCCGGAGATGAGCCAGGCAGGCCGCACGCCGTGATTTCTCCCTTAATGCGCCATGATCGAGACAGAAGCTTCCTTGTTCTCCCAAGCCAGGGTCAGCTTGCTTCCCGTGAGTGTATATTTCAATTCCTCTACCATCGACGCCGGCTTGGACATTTGCATCTTCACCTTGCCCAGGTCCTGTGCCGCGTCATGTTGCAAACCCCACTCGCCGGTCTGCTTGTTAACAATCAACGTCCAGTTATCAGGGTCGGAGATGTCGACGAACAGGGTGTAGGTTCCCGCCGGAACATGAAGGTCGCCAATCATCAAATCGCTGTCGGCCTTGAGCGTAGTGGCAGCGTTTGCACCGGCGCGCCAGATCGGATACTGGGAGCCACCCGCCTTGGCGATCAGGCCGTCGCTCGTGTAGACATGGCCCTCGCGGCCCTTCACGCGCGGCGACGAATAGGTGATCGTAACCGTCTTGCCGCCAACGGTCCCGGTGGCCGTCTCGGACGGGCTCGCCGGCGCCTTGGTCTGCGAAAATACGGTTCCCGCAGCCGCCAGTAGTGCAGAACAAACCAAAAGACGCTTCATCTAATTCCTCCTGGGTGATGCAACTTCTCTGCCGGGATGATTGTCGCACTGAGGCCTCC
>JANXQR010000732.1 GCA_025353435.1 Acidobacteriota bacterium
GACCTACGTGGCCAGCGAGTTTGAAGCCTATGGACTGAAGGCTGCACCGGGCATGACCGGATATTTGCAGGCGGCTGAAATAGTCGCGCCAAAGCTCGACGGGAAGGGCTCGATGCAGGTGGGAGACGCGACGCTGAAGGAGGGAGCTGACTTTTTTCTCCTTACTTCGCCGGGAACTTCCGTGACGGGAAAACTGGTGCGGGTGGCAAGTAAGGACGCGCAATCGACTCACATTGAGGATGGGACGGCGGTTCTGCTGACGGGAGCCGGCGATAGCAAGACGCTCTTCCCGGCTATGACGGTGCTGCGGCGGCAGGGCGCGGCGGTGATCCTGATTCCAGAGACACCGGGATTGAGCGCGATCCCGCAGATGTTTGGCGGGGAGACTCGGGTGGGCGTGCGGCTGGCGGAGATTCCGGCGCACAAGAGTACGACGATGATCCTGGTTCATGCCGATGCGGCGGCCAAGCTGGCTGCGAGCGATGGAGCGGCGGTCGTGGTGACCGTTAAAGAGTTGCCGCAGCCCAAGCGCCAGACGTTTAATGCCATCGGATACCTTGCAGGCACCGACCCGGCTGCAGGAACGGTTCTGCTGACTGCGCATCTCGATCACCTGGGCGTTGGGCGCGCCGTCGACGGCGACGCGATCTACAACGGGGCCAACGATGATGCGGCGGGGACAACGGCCGTTTTGGAATTGGCCCACGCTCTGGCCGCGGGGCCGCCATTGCGTCGCAGCGTGTTGTTCGTGTGCTATGGATCGGAGGAGATGGGCGGGCTGGGGTCCACCTATTTCGGACAGCATCCCCCGGTTCCGCTGAAAGACCTGGTGGCGAACCTTGAGTTTGAGATGATCGGCAACCAGGATCCGAAGATGCCAAAGGGCGTGCTTCTGCTGACGGGGTGGGAGCGCTCGAATTTTGGGCCAACGCTCAAGGAGCACGGCGCGCTGCTGGGGCCCGATCCTTATCCGGAGCAGCACTTCTTTGAGCGGTCAGACAATTACTCGCTGGCGCTGCAAGGCGTGGTGGCGCACACCGCCGGGGGATGGGGAACGCCACCGACTTATCATCAGCCGAACGACGACCTGGCCCACCTGGACGTGGCCTTCATGACGCGGGCAATTCAGTCGCTGATTGAGCCGGTGCGTTGGCTGGCGGGGAGTGATTTTCGTCCGCAATGGAATCCGAGCGGCGCGCCGAAGCAGGGAAATTAGAATCGTGTGCATTCGAAGGCGCCTCTGGAGAAAGGTCTGACTGATGCTGACTAACAAATCCGCTTGTGTGGTTGCTGTGTCTCTCGTTTTGTCTGCTTGCGTTGCTGCCCAAAGCGGCGCCAAGAAGCCGCAGTATCCGGAGTATCCCAGCGAGATGCCGGATCATCTGCAGCCGGCGACTGCGGGGTTCGACTATGAGCGGCGCGAGGTGATGGTGCCGATGCGCGACGGGGTGAAGCTGCATGTCGTGATCCTGGTGCCGAATGGGGCCAAGGGCGCGCCGATGCTGCTGACGCGTACGCCCTACAGTGCCGATCAGCTCACGACCAACAAGGTCAGCTCGCACCTGGGGCCGACGCTCTACGGATACGACAATGCGACAGACGTGATTGTGGATGGTGGGTACATCCGCGTGGTTGAGGATATTCGCGGCAAGTATGGTTCGGAGGGCGACAACGTGATGAACCGGCCGCTCCATGGGCCGCAGAATCCAACTCCGGTGGACGAATCGACCGACACGTACGACACCATCGACTGGCTGGTGAAG
>JANXQR010000743.1 GCA_025353435.1 Acidobacteriota bacterium
GTCATCACGGTCTTGGTTCTGCTAGGCCAGGTATTAGAGTTGAAGGCTCGCAGCCAGACCAGCAGCGCGATCAAAGCGCTCCTCGGGCTTGCACCGAAGACGGCACGCCGGATCTCTGCAGATGGAAAAGAATCCGATGTCGCTCTCGGTGAGATTCAGGTCGGGGACCTCATCCGTGTCCGTCCCGGAGAAAAGGTTCCGACCGATGGGGTTGTCATCGAAGGGCGCAGTTCCGTCGACGAGTCAATGGTGAGCGGCGAACCGATTCCCGTCGAGAAAACGGAGGGCGCAAAAGTGGCCGGCGGCACCATTAACGGAACCGGCAGTTTCGTGATGAATGCTGAGAGAGTCGGTGCTGATACGCTGCTTGCGCAGATCGTAAAAATGGTGAGCGAGGCGCAGCGAACGCGAGCCCCTATTCAACGACTCGCGGATACAGTCGCTTCCAACTTCGTCCCTGCGGTTTTGGCTGCGTCAGTCATTACATTTGCGGTGTGGGCAATCTTCGGGCCTCAACCCCGCTATGCGCATGCCCTGGTGAATGCAGTTGCGGTCCTGATCATCGCCTGCCCCTGTGCTCTTGGGTTGGCCACCCCGATGGCCATCATGGTCGGTACAGGCCGTGGAGCCCGCGAAGGAATACTGATCCGCAATGCCGAGGCACTCGAGATTTTTGAGAAGGTGGATACCCTTGTGGTGGACAAAACTGGAACCCTCACCGAAGGCAAACCGCATCTTACGGCAGTGGTCCCGGCGGAAGGTTTCGATGAGACTCAGCTTCTCCAATCCGTAGCCAGTCTCGAAAAGGCCAGCGAGCACCCGCTCGCTGCCGCTATCATTGCCGGGGCCAAAGAGAAGAACATCAAGTTCGTGACAGTAACGGAGTTTCAGTCGGTCACAGGCAAGGGCGTCACCGGAGTTTTCCATGGCAAGCTGATTGGTGTTGGCAACGCTGCCCTCATGCGGGATCTTGATGCGTCTTCTGACGCATTTCGGGAACGTGCAGAGAGCCTTCGTAAGGAAGGCCAGACTGTCATGTTCGTCGCATCTGACGGTCGATTCGCCGGCCTTGTCGCAGTCGCCGACCCCATCAAAGCATCGACCCTTGAGGCCATTCAGCAGTTGAAGCAGGAAGGCATCAGGGTGGTCATGGTCACGGGTGACAATCACACCACTGCCGCTGCTGTCGCTCAAAAACTCGGGATTGACTTCGAGGCCGATGTATCACCGGATAAAAAGGCTGAGGTTGTCAAAAAGCTCCAGTCGCAAGGGAGAATTGTGGCAATGGCGGGCGATGGGGTGAACGACGCGCCTGCACTGGCCCAGGCACATGTGGGAATAGCGATGGGGACAGGAACGGATGTGGCGATGGAGACTGGTGGCATCACGCTGGTTAAAGGGGATCTTCGCGGGATTGTGAAAGCGAGACGATTGAGTCAACGCACAATGAGCAACATTCGTCAGAACCTGTTCTTCGCATTCATTTACAACGCTCTAGGAGTGCCTCTTGCAGCAGGTGTACTGTACCCACTCTTTGGTTTGCTGCTAAATCCCATGATCGCAGCGGCGGCGATGAGCTTCAGCTCAGTCTCAGTCATTGGGAACTCCTTAAGACTGCGAACAACTAATCTTCATCATGCCTAAAGACACATATTGGATTCGGCGATCCAAGCGGCACTTGACTCTTGCTGTGGGAGCAATCGCGATTACCTTTTCGTCGTACGCTGCGACCCCTCCGCCAGACATTCGCCATCGCCTGAGCATGGCTACTGCCTATGCCGGTCTGATCTTTCTCGCGGTATCGCTATGGCTGGGTCCGTGGAATGTTCTGCGACGCCGGCCCACTCCCACCAGCTTCGATCTGCGTCGGGATGTGGGCATCTAGACGGGCATTTTTGCGATCGTACATACGGCGATCGGCTTGACCGTCCATCTTCGTGGACGGATGTGGATGTACTTTTTCAAATCGACTCACCCACTCCATCTGCAAAATACGCAACTGCTGGATCAGCAAACACTCTTTGGACTGAGATGACACGGTAAATCCAATTCGTCGTTTCATTTCTTTCGGGAATTCTGGTCGCGCAGTGTCGTCCTCGCATCAAAATGCTCAACTGTTGAGGATTTCGCATTCAACCGGACATCAGCAATTGAGAATTGCAGCTCTAAACTCGGAGCCTACTCTGAGGGAGGGTTGAAGAGGGCGCTTCCGGCACCTCAGCCAATCCAAACTTCTCCATCCGGTAAATCAGAGTCTTCCGGCTGATGTTTAGACTAGTTACCGGGCAGCTAGCGTCTGGTTCCAATCATGTCTCTCCAAAGCTTGGATCAGGATCTCCTTTCCGATTTCCTCAAGTCAATCCCTTCGTCGGGGAGCTTCAGATTGATGGCCGAGACGCGTGATTTCGCAAACCCTTTAGCCGAACAACTTCACGAGGAGCCAGGTCCCCAAACTCGTTACGCGTATCTTCGGGAAGATTAGGTCGGCCCAAAATCTGCCCTGCACCTTCGATGGATCACCAAGCGGGTTGCGGATCTCGTGCGCCAATCCGCCGAGAGTTCCCCAACGCGGACAGACGATCGGTGCGACGCGGTCGTTCAAAAGACTTCTGCAACTGGGCATTCTTCAGTTAACTGACGGGCATTCTCCTCGACCTTGTGTCGTTGTGCCCGTTCATGATCGGCGAGTATGCTCGTCAACGCCGCGATTAGAAATAACATTCCAATATCAACGTACTGGGCGGTCGTGTACTCCGGCTCGGTCTTCCAGGCCATCACGATGTGCGGAATATAGGAGGCTCCAGCCAGAGCAGCAAACTGATTCCTCCACGCCAGCCAAACCATAGCGCCCCAAGCAGAATGGGAACGTAGTAGGCCCGCGGCAGCAGCGGGTGTATCCAAACGACCAGCGTGGTCGGCATGACGTAATGCAGGAGCGAGACAATGCCAATCGCCGCCGTCAAGATTGCCGCGCGCTGGCAATTTCGAGTCGAGACCTTCACTGCCGCGATTCTAGAACTGGGTCTTGCGGGCTAAACTTGCTCGGCTCATGCCCGAAGCGAGGAGTTAGCGGCCTGTTTCTTGGCGGATAAATCGGTAGGTCTGACCAAGTTCCGAGGTGCGGTTCACGCGATGATGGCGGATGCTGATGTCGAGTGTGCAGGCCTCTTCCGATTCACCACAGCAACGCGCGTCCCTGACCGGTTTCCGGCATCAGCTGCCTCAAATGAGGCAATGGATCTCGCGTTTTGCAGGGATCACTTGACTGCAAAGGCGTCGAGTCGCCGCGAAATGAGGTAGTTACAGAAAGACTCGAAAAAGCAGAACGATGGCACTCCGTGTGCATTAAAGAGGGCGAGGTTAGTTAAGGAGCCATCATATGAAATCAACAAGAAGCATCCTCTTTACCGCAGTCCTAGGCATGGTTGCCAGTACGTCCATTGTTGCTCAGTCAAACAGCTGGTCCGAGCAGTGGTATCGTGCCAAGTTCGGTCGCCCCTCTCCCACGGAAGAAGCGCGCATTCAGGCCGCGCAGGAGAACACAGCCTATCGTGAGGTAAAGCCAGTCCAAACCGTCGCCCCTACCAATGTATGGTTCGAAGGCTGGTATCGCGCGAAGTCTGGACGCCCATCTCCGACGGAAGAAGCGCGCATTCAGGCCGAGCAGGCAAGTACGGCCTACCGTGAAGTCACGCCGACTCAAACCGTCGTCCCTGCCAATGCATGGTTCGAAGGTTGGTATCGGGCAAAGTATGGGCGCCCGTCTCCTTCAGACGAAGCTCGCGCGAAGGCCCAAACTCGTTGAAGAGATCACACTCGAGTTGCGAATGTGCGCGCCGGGGTCAGCGAGTAAACCGCTTTGGACTCGAAACGGTTGTGTTTTAGGGAGGTAGACCATGAAGAAAGAGAAGGTGAGAGTGTTTGCCACACTCCTGTTGTCTGCCACGGCGTCATTGGCGCTCGCGCAGCGCGGAGGAGGCGGGATAGATTCCTTCGGTCACGCAGGACATAATTCCACAACGGTTGATTCTCGACGGACACTCACGCTGCGGGCCACGGACAACCAGCGCGAGGCCTTTGCACACTGCATGGCTGCAACGGAAGCTGCACGGGAGACGGGCCGATCGGTTGGAGACAACACTTACTGGAATTCCTGGCGTTACAGACATGGGGGCTACGACCTCGATGCTGTTTACAGAAAGAAGGATCAGTTCCAGTCGGCCCTCGCGGATATGACAGCGGCCCACCGGCAGTTCCTGCAAGTGCTCAGCGAGGAACAGGCCACGGAACTGAGGCCAAACCTCAACAAGCTGGAACGCTTGCAAGGTCAGCTGAGTTCACAAATCTCACAGCTTGACGACGAGCTCACGGCAGTCAAGCCTGACTCTTTCCGTGTCTCCACCAGGCTTTATGGAATGGGGAAGACTATCGACAAATGGCGTTCCCAGCACCGGAAGATCGCGAAGGAAATGAGTATCCCGCGATGACAGACCAGGAGCCGAGAGAGATTCTGATCGAAGATCGGAGAGCCCCATGAATTCACACGAAAAGGATACCCGCAGAATCGGCGAATTGGTTCGCCTGTACCACGTCGGTTTCCGTCTTCAACCTGGTGAGGCCGCGATCGTCTCCGGACGGAGAGCGCAGATGACCTGCCGCCTGGAACTGAGCGGCCATCACGATCGGCGCGGCCAGTGCGGGAACGCACCCTGCGCTAGCTGTATTCAGTTGCTGCAGGTTCTATTTGAGGTCGCCGAAACGCTTCGGCCTATCGAGCGCGAAATTCTTGAGAGAGCAGGAATCGCCTGTGAAACGCGCGCACGTTACGCTTCTGCTGCGGGGCCTGGGCATGAGGAGACTCTCGGTGTCGAGATGACCCTGCGGCATCCCCTTGGAAGCATGGCGGACAGCTGGGCATGGATCTTCATGCGGCATGTTCGTACCGCGCTTACGGAGCTGGGCTGTCGGAACCGTGCCCCAGCGGAGCCCGTGGGTTGCCGGCCTCCGTTTCGGACAGTCCGGCGGGGATGCACTCAAGGAAGTGTGACAAGTACGGATGACGTGGACAGCGAATCGCGCTTAACTGCGTGACGGGTTGGAAGGACAAAATGCGGATTACGAGATGGACTCGGGTTGGAATCGTGGTATTGGCGATTGCCGTTGTGGGTCAGGCGCAGAACACGAAATTGACGGCGGATGAGCAGAACACGATCGCGACCTTCCGTCAGGCGAGCCGCGGCGTGGTGTACATCACTGCGCGAACGACCATGGTCTCACCCTTCGAAAAGCGCACGATTGATGCTGCCGAAGTGAGCACCGGCACAGGATTCGTAATAGACCAGGAAGGGCGGGTGCTGACGGCTTTCCACATCATTAAGGGCCGGGATGAGATCACGGTTGCGCTGGGCACAAAGCAAGCCATCGCGCGCCTGATCGGCACGGCGCCTCAACTCGACATCGCTTTGCTTCAGATAGACGTGCCAAAAGAAGACATCTCTCCTCTGCCGCTGGGAACCTCGCGGGATCTGGAGGTAGGTCAGAAGGTCATGGCCATTGACAACGCTGCTGGACTGAGCAATAGCCTGACAGTGGGTGTGGTCAGTGCAGTCAAGCGCAGCCTGGATGACAGCGCT
>JANXQR010000748.1 GCA_025353435.1 Acidobacteriota bacterium
CCATCGCCTTTCGGTAGTACGTCCATCGTGATACTTACTTGATCGTGAAATGACCTCATCCAAGCGAAGCGATAGGTCACCTGCTTTGGGTTTGGCGGCCATAGCGGCTTTTCCTCTAGCCCGTAAAGAACGCTGGAATACCAATGCACTATGAAGTCTCCCGCTCGCCCATGGAAAGTGTTTGGCGGGAAATAGGTAAATATCAGCGTTGCATTCGTATCCTCCAAGTCCGTCCGACATTGCTGCGCCAGGGTAAATGACGCAGACCCATCCTGCACGTTTCTGAGTTTCTCTCGGACAACATTAAACTCGCGAGATTCTAGTCTGGGGCAATCGCAAGCTGCTCCCACCGCCTCTGAGTTTCGCCAGGTATCCTTCGTATCCTGTGTCGACGACAAGGCCGATAGAAATAGATCTAGATTGTCAAGCATCGCTTGGGCAAAGAATTTGCCGTCAAGACTGTACAATCCAACCCTGAGCGCGTTGACCTGCATCAGCGGGCCGAGCACAGATTTGTCGCCTGCCCTGTATGAAGAAAGCAGGACTTTTCCATCATGCAGAAGCGATTGAGGTATGCAGCCTTTACCACTCAAGTCGGTCGCATAACAGGACGCGATGCGTTTCTCTGCGTTCTCTCTGTTGCTTTGACTCCTCGCAGGGGTGCCCAGTGGAAACAGAAGAAGCAATAGGCAAAGGAAGCTCCGGATCGGATTCATGACATTCCTTTGGAATAGACACCGCGCTGAGCCGGTTTGTTCCACGGCGGCGGTCAATTACCTTCGTCTACGCCTGCTTCACAGTAACCAAATCAGAATTTCTCGTTAATGGTGTAGCACAAAACTAGCACAAATACTTAAGCTTGATTCTCATGACCTTCATTTTACGGCACTTAAGTGGCATTCAAGACATGGGGCACCCAGTGTTGTGGCGGGATCAACGGAGGACCACCCGGGGGCACCCAGTGTCGTGGCGGAACGAAGGAAGGGCCGGCGGCTTCGCGGTATTCCAGGTTTGAAGATTCAGACCTAGTGCACCCCAAACTTGTAATGGGGTGGCGGTTCTTGAGACTGATGATGCGGACTTTCGTGCCGTCCCACCCTAGCGACAAAAACAAAGACGTCGCGAGGGTGGGGCACCCAGGGTCGTGGCGGAACGAACGGGGTGGGTTTAGACTCCCCTTAACAATGCCTTCCAGTCTCAAACGGTACCAACAATCGGGTGATTTCCATTTCCTGACCTTCAGTTGTTACCATCGGTCCCCCTACCTCGCCACCGCGGAATCATGCGACCGTTTCGAACAGGCCCTTGAACAAATTCGTAAGCGTTATGTCTTCCACATTTTCGGGTACGTCGTGATGCCGGAACACGTACATCTGCTCGTCTCGGAGCCAAGCCGCGCAACACTCGCCCGCGCCGTGCAGGCGCTCAAAACATCGGTCTCCAAGCAATCGAAAGAGACACCCTTCTGGCAGGTCCGGTATTACGACTTCAACGTATTCTCCGGTGCCAAACGGACTGAGAAGCTGCGCTAAATTCACCGCAATCCGGTAACGCGCGGCTTGGTCAACAGGCCGCAAGAGTGGCAATGGTCAAGTTTTCGCCACTACCTCACAGGAGAATCGGGCGTTGTCGAAGTTGAATCAACCTGGAGCGCCGGTAAGAGAACTGGGCTCAAATTTCCGCAGGGCTACCGGGCTCATGTGGATTCGAACCCACCCTAGCGACAAAAACAAATACGTCGCGAGGGTGGGGCACCCCCAGTGTGGTGATTTACACCCCAAGTGTCGCGATTGCGGTATCTCCTACTCGACTTCGGGCCGCGCACGGTAGCCGTCGCGGGCAATGATGTCGTACTTCAACGGATGGTGCTTCTCATCCTGGAAGCGCAGCGGCTGACCTTCGTCATCCACCAGTTCCACGCGCAGCTTGCGATACGTGCCATCCTGCTTGGGGTTGAGCGGGTGGTAGACAAGCTGATACTTGGAGCGGATGTTGCGGTTCACATCGGAGAAGATGTCAGGGAATTCGGCCTCGAATCGTGGGAAATACGCGTCGCCCCCAGTCAGCTTGGCAAAGGTTCTCATCTCGTTGTCGGCCTGCAGGTAGTCGAGATCCCGCATCTGGCCTTCAAATCCCCCGCGGCCTTCCGTGATCGCGCGCAGGGCGCCGCCGGTCGAGATGGTGTAGATGGTGATGTCCTTTGTGTTCTTCACCTTCTTAAGGATCTGGTCGTAGGTGAGCTTGGAGAGCGTGTCGCGGCCTGACGCCACCAGGATGATGTACTTGCGACCCTCGATGCGGCTCAGCCGGTCTTCGGCTTCATAGATCGCGTCAAATAGATTGCGCTCGTTGAACCCCGGCACGCGCAGGGTGCGGATCGCTTCCTGAACCTGGCGCTTGTCCTGGGTAAAGTCCGTCACAATCTGGGTGCGCATGTCGAAGGTCATCAGCGCAATGTAATCCTGCGGACGCAACTGCTCGGCGAACGACCATGCCGCGTTGAGCATGTCGTAGTTGAACGCGTAGGTGTAGTTACTGCCGGCAAACTCGCAAAGCAGCAGCGCGGTGATGGGAGCCTCCACGCGTTTGAATCCCGATACCTTCTGCTCAACTCCGTCCTCAAAGACTTTGAAATTGTTGGGCTTGAGATTGGGCACAAACTGGTGCGTCTTTTCGAGGATCACACCCACGTCCACCGTCACTTCAGGGACCTCGATGCGCAGCGAGTAGTTCCCTGCCCCCTCAGGATTCTTGACCTTGGGAGCAACGGGCGCAGGCGGCGGTGTGTCGTCGGTCTGCTCCTTCTTTTTCGGCAGCGCGATCGGACCGCTGTCTCCAGTGGGGCCGCCGTCGGGAGCAGTCTGGTCGGGCGGCGCGGGCTGCTGGGGTTGCGGCGGCGGCGTGGGGGCCTGGCTCAGCGCCAGTGTCGCCAGCCCCAGGCCAAGAATAAGCGCCAATGCGGTGCGAGAGAGCGTGCCCGGAAATCTGTACGCATTAGGGTGCGTGAATAGCATAGGGACCTCGGTGCAAATCAGAATAAGGGATAAGGCCGAGCCGGAACGAAAGCTGCCCCTCCTCGATCAGAATTCGGGGCCATTTCCGGTTCGGACCTTCGAAACTATC
>JANXQR010000751.1 GCA_025353435.1 Acidobacteriota bacterium
CATAGTTTCCGCGGAAATGGCGGAACTCTGGCTCCGGATCTTACATATGAGGGCAGCCGGTCGAATCGCGAGTGGCTGGTGCAGTTCCTGAAGAATCCTCAGACGATTCGCCCGAGCCTGACGGTTCGTATGCCGCGATTCGAGATGACGGAGAAGGATGCGAGTACGCTGGCGGATTACATAACATCGACGCTGGTGAAGTCGGATGTAAATCCGAAGGCAGTAAGTCAGGCCGAGTTCACCTCGGAGATGGCCGATCGGGGCAAGCGGCTTTTCGAGACGAAGTACAGCTGCCAATCGTGCCATACCATTGGTTCTTCAGGTGGGTATGTTGGCCCGAGCCTAAATAATGTCGCCGACTGGCTGACCCCAGCGTGGATTGAAGCCTGGCTGCATAATCCCCAGGCACTGGTTCCGGGGACAATGGAGCCGCGTCAGTCCAT
This sequence comes from Acidobacteriota bacterium, assembly GCA_025353435.1. GTDB lineage: Bacteria > Acidobacteriota > Terriglobia > Terriglobales > Acidobacteriaceae > Telmatobacter. The sequence goes on from JANXQR010000751.1 coordinate 444, forward strand.
GAGCGAAAGCGAGATCAAGGACGTGACGGCTTATCTATTGACGCTGAAGCAGGCTCCTCCGGCGGAAGCCACTGCATCGGCAGCCAAAGGCGGGGGGCAATAATGAAGATACTTTTGGCATATTTTGCTATCTTAGTTGGAACGCTCTCCCTTGCCTCGGTTGCGCAGAAGACAGTGTTTGCGAAGCTTTGTTGGTGCTGGCCGCCCGCTCCCCATAAGGGAGGCATGGCAAAGGCCAAGTTCGAGAGCGCAGAGTATGTCTCGGCGGGTTCGTACGGGACCGAGACTGATTGGAATAATCCGGACCACGTTTATGTTCTCAACTACAGCCAGGAGCAGGGTCGGCGCGTTTTCTATCAACAGTGCGTGTGGTGCCATGCGGATTCGACCCCCGCGGGACCGTCGAACCGGTCAAACATTACGCCGGATCCAGGGTTGCTGAACGACAGTGCGGCGCTAGGCAAAGTCAATGACGAATCATTGCGCAAGATTATTGCGACAGGCGGAAGCGGCGTAGGCAAATCGGCTATGATGCCGCCCTATGGCAGCACGCTGAGCGAAGAAGAGATTAACGACGTGATTGCGTATATTCGAGTAATCGCGGCTGCGGAAGCTCCGAAGCCTTCAAATAATTCCAAATCGACTGGGGAGTAAAGATTATGAAGAATTACACCAAAGTTATCTGCGCTCTAAGCAAGGTTCTTACTGGGGTATTGTTCAGTGGCGTCGTTGCCTCGGCATCCGCGCAAGTACTCCCGAGTGAAGTCACGAACTTCAGGGCGAGAGCGGCAGAGTCGAAGTATCTTCCACAGTTGGAGGCGCTCCAGCAACAGATTGGTACGGCAGAGTTTCCGCACCCGTTTCAGCTTGCCCGCTATGTAAATGCGAAGTCGGGTCGCGCCTCGATGGACAGGGATGGAATCGAATTCGTTAATTTCCAACATCGGATTGTTCTCAAGGTTTCTGGAATCTACAAAGTTGCTTTCGACGCGGACCTGAAGTCGGAGAACCAGCGCGTTACCCAGACGCTGGTGGGAGCGGGAGTTCCGCTTCTGCGCCTGGCTGCTCAGACCGTTCCGGAAGGCGAGGATTACGACGGGATCGGACTCGAGATCCTGTACGACACGCACGACTCGAACAGCAACTACAGCTTCGAGGGCAGAGAAGTGCTGAGCGTGGTATTCAGCCGGGCTGACGCGGTTGCATTTGTAAATGCAGCGAACGACGAAGTTCGCCAGGAGATTCTGAGCCGGACGGATCTCTTTGTCAGCGGCAAGCCTTTTGGAGTCGCTCTGGGCCAACGGAATCCTATCGAACCGGGCTCGAGCGAAGATCGCGCAATGCGTGCGGCGCCGGAAACAACAGACTCTGCAGTTCTTGTTCGCGCTTCTGCGGCATTGAGGGCCGCGTCGAAAGTGGATTCTCCGGCGGAATCGGCGGCAGCTGTGGTTACTGATGTGAACGAAGCGGTTTCCCATACTGAGCCGGTCAAGTTATTCTCGCTCGAAAAATCCGGTGATCAGGTGTTGATGCATGTGAGCCTTCAGAATTCAACCGCCTTCAATGGAACGAGCACGTCAATTTACAAGCGGGCGGCACAGAGCTTTGATCTCTTCCTTGGACCTGAATTGAGGGACGTGGTCAAGGGGCTGCCGACGGAAGCGAAATTCGACGCATTCAAATTCTCAGTGGTAAACCATGTTGCAAACGGAGCGTCGAAGGCAGAGACAATTGACTACATCTGTCCGGTAGCTTCCACGCAGGCATTCCTTGATAACAAGATTACTAGCCAGGACCTGATTAATCAGAGCACCGTGCTGGTGAACGGGATGTGCTGCTCATACAGGGCTGCCGCCGTCGCCTGCTGCTGCGAGTCCACCATCTCCTGGGCGCCCTGCTTGTTCGACTGTTCGACCGTCTGCTGCGGGGCGTAGATCTCGTCGATCGGCGTCACCGCCTCACTCGGGTCGAAGTAGGCAGTCACAATCTGCGA
>JANXQR010000754.1 GCA_025353435.1 Acidobacteriota bacterium
TCCAACCGTGAACGACTCCAGCCGCGATTGCTCGCGCTTTGGGCAGCGAGCTTCGGCCTTGCCCAGATCGAAAATCACGTCCTGGCCTTCGACGCGCTTTACCGTGGCGTTGAGCACTTCCTTTTCGCGATGCGCGTATTCCTGGAACACGGTGTCGCGTTCGGCTTCGCGGACCTTCTGAAAAATCACCTGCTTGGCAAGCTGCGCGGCAATGCGGCCCAGAGGACTGGTGTCCTTGTACATGCGGATTTCGCTGCCCACTTCAACCCCGGGCGCTAGTGCTTCAGCTTCTTCGAGCGTGATCTGGTTGACCGGATCTTCGACCTGTTCCTCGTCGGCCACCACCGTCTTGAACACGTAGGCCGTAATCTCGCCCGTCTCCTTGTTCAACTCGCCGCGCATGTTTTCCTGGGTCTTGTAGAACTTTCGTGTGGCCAGGGCGATGGCCTCCTCCACGGCGCCAACGACAATCCCGGGCTCAATGCCCTTTTCGCGGCTCAACAGCTCGATACTCTGGTACAACGCACTCGACATCGTTGCTTGCTCTCTTGGATTCTGCGGCGCAGGCGCTGAAGCCCGGGCCGGCTCTCGTTATTGGTTGAAGGACACAGGCCTCAGCCCGTGCTCTTAGTGCTGGCAGCGCTTTCGCCGCTTAAATCTCTGGGATCAGTTGCGCCTTCTCGATGTTGCTCAGCGCGATATCCACGGTGCTCACGCCGGCCTTCCGGCTCTTGCTGTTCTGCTTGGTAGCGCCCAGGTCTACCGTGATGCCGGGTTCCGTCGTTGCCGGATTCGCTTCTGATCCCTCAGAAGTGGGTGCCCCCGGTCTCGATTCTGAGACCGGGGAACTGACCCCAACTATCCGTCCCTGCCAATGGCGGTTATTGCGGATTGGCTCGAAGGTCTGCACCTTCACCAGCGATCCCGAAAACCGCTTGAAATCTTCAAGTTTGGACAACTTGCGATCCAAACCCGGTGAGCTGGCTTCGAGCGTGTACTCCCCGCCCGGAATCAGGTCTTCCACGTCCAGCAACACCCCAAAATCCTTGCTGAACTCAGCACAATCTTCGTGTGTGGTGCCGGAAAGCTGCTCGGGGCTCAAGGTGCCTTCCCGCAGCGCTATCGGCAGTTCGTCGCCTCCCGCGGCAAGTGCGGCCTTCAACCGCTCCCGCCCCTCGGCGTTCTTTTCCAGATAAACCCGCAGCGTGCGTTCCTTGGCCGGGCCGGCAAACTCCAAATCCACCACATCGAGCCCATGCGAGGCCGCCACCCGCTGCGCGGCGTTCCGGATATCGTCCAGTCTGACTGCCATCTTCCTCAAAACACGGCAACTTACAGCCGCAAATTCTTCGGTTACCTCGCCCCAAGCCGCCGGGCACTGCGCGGATTTTCAGGGGGGATTTCGACCCAAATAAAAAGTGGGCTATAAGCCCACTCATCTCTCCGCCAGCCGGCTACGTCACGGCAAACCTGGCGAACAAACTCGTCTGCACTCTTAGAATACGGCGAATCGCCGCGAATTACAACCACCTGCGGGGAATGTCAGGCGGTGCGGTGGGCAGCCTCGCCCAGCACCGCCGCGATCACTTCATCCTGAACTCCATGTCGCCTCAGGCTCTCCTCGAGATTTGCCAATTCAGGCTGCTGGAGTCGTGCAAGGTCCTTGCGAAGTCCCTGCCCGATGTAGGCGCGGATCAGGGGCTGATAGCCGGAGAAGCCGAATTTGGGCGCAATCTCCTTCAGGTCTTCGATCACGTCCTCAGGGATGCGGATGCTGATCGTCGTCATGGGCCGATCTCGCCGCAGCCGCTGTGAAATGCGCTCTTCACTGGTCTTCATAGAGTCTCCGTTCTGAAACCATTGTTCGGAGTAACGGAAGTTCGCGCCTGTCTGTCCCTGAGCGTATATAGAACGTATATACGTAGTCAAGATTCTCCGGAGCCTGACGACACGAAGCGAACACGGAAGTCATTGACATTGTCTGCATCTCCGTTAAGCTGAAAGTATGCCTAGCGGAAATTCAGCATCGGCGACTATCAGCCGCATTGGACAGCGGCGGCAGGTGGTCATTCCCAAACGCGTCTTTGATGCTTTGAAGCTGCGCACGGGGGACTTTGTCGAAGTCAGCGCCGAGGGCGGGCACCTGCGAATGCGCCCCAAGCGGCTGGTGGATATTGGGGCCCAGTCCCTGTCCGAAACCGAATCAGCCAAAGTGCGCCGGGGTGAGGCGGAGATCAAGAAGGGCCGGTCAACAACGTGGCGAGCGGTTAAGAGTGAACTGGGCCGTTGAACTGTCTGCTTCCGCTTCCAAGGAGCTGAAGAAGCTTCCGCGAGACCGCCAGGACCAGCCAAGGACCCCTATCCTATAAACATGTCAGTTTCCCATTCGCCGTCGCTTCCCACGAACACCCCAATTGATGAAGCCCGCGCGGCACTCTTGAAGCACACCCTTTCTGCTGCTCTCGACTACCTCAATGGTGAGGAGCCACGCACCGTCGCCCCCGGTCCGGAAGCTGTCGCCGCGCTGGGCGTCTTTCGGGAGCCGCTTCCGGAATCCCCCACCGATCCCGACGCCGTTCTCAGCTTGCTCGAAATTTACGCATCGCCCGCGATGGTGGCGAAAACCGCCGGCCGTTACTTTGGCTTTGTTAATGGCGGCTGCCTCCCGGCAGCGCTTGCAGCTGCTTGGATGGTGGCCGCATGGGACCAGAACGCGGCCTTCTTCGTCCAATCGCCCGCCGCCATCACTCTTGAGGAGATTGCGCTCGAATGGGTGAGGGAACTGCTCAATCTGCCGGCAGGCACGGGCGGCGCGGTGGTCACGGGCGCCACCATGGCCAACTTCTGCGCTCTGGCCGCGGCGCGCCATGCCCTATTGGCCCGTGTGGGATGGGACGTGGAAGCCGACGGGCTGTTCGGCGCGCCGCCTATCACCGTAGTGGTTGGAGGCGAGGTACACATGTCGTTGCTCAAGGCTCTCGGCATGCTGGGCATGGGGCGCAACCGCGTCGTGCGCGTCCCGGTCGACGGGCAGGGCCGCATGCGCGCCGACGCTCTCCCGCACCTCGACGACCGCACCATCCTTTGTCTGCAGGCGGGCAACGTCAACACCGGTGCCTTCGATCCCGCTCCGGCCATCTGCCCCGAAGCTCGCGCTGCGGGCGCTTGGATTCACGTGGACGGCGCCTTCGGGCTGTGGGCGGCCACTTCACCCGCGTATCGGCATCTCACCAACGGCTTCGAACTGGCCGACTCCTGGGCCACCGACGCGCACAAGTGGCCCAACATCGGCTATGACTGCGGCATAGCACTCGTGCGCAATCCTGAAAATCTTCGCGCCGCAATGGCGATGACCGCGTCCTATCTAGCCTTCGGCGAGCATCGCGAGCCATCGAGTTACGGCCCGGAGCTTTCGCGCCGCGCCCGCGGAGTGGAGTTGTGGGCCGGACTTCGGTCCCTGGGCCGCGCCGGTATGGCGGCCATCGTGGAGCGCAACTCGGCACAAGCTCGCCGCTTCGCTGAAGGGCTGCGCGCCGCTGGATTCAAAGTGTTAAACGACGTCGTTATCAATCAAGTCCTGGTGTCCTTCGGCTCTGCTGAAAAGACGCTGGGCACTATTGATCGAATCCAAAAGGACGGCACATGCTGGTGTGGATCCACCGTGTGGCAGGGACAGACCGCCATGCGCATCAGCGTTTCGCAGTGGGCAACCACCGATGAAGATGTCGATCGCAGCCTCGCCGCCATGCTGCGTGCGGCACAAGACTAGGTGGGGCACAGAAGTGTGGGCCGTCCAATTCATCGCCTGGGGGATGCAAGCCATGATCAAGGTTCTTTCGATTTGGAACGCCATCGTGACCGCCGTTCTTGTTGCGTTGCTAGTCTCGAAGTACTCGTCGAATCGCGATGTCAAGCCGGCGGAGACATCTCAGGTCATCCGAACTGGTCGTCTGGAGATCATCGACCAGGCCGGCAAGATGAGAGCCGCTATCGAGGCCGGTAAAGCAGGCTCCTCAAATCCAGCGGTAACCCTTTACAACGACGAGGGACGTGAGGCGGCCATTCTCACCGTTAATTCGGAGGGATACGGAACAATGTACTTTCAAAGTAAGCAGACCGAGGCGAAAGTGTCGGTGGGGTACCTTTGGGGAAGTGATACACCAACGCCGGCAGGCCAAGAGGATCCATTATCCAGTTGGGGCATTCGCGTGCGAGGTCAAGATTCTGCTCAAACCAGCTTCGGCATGCTCAACAATGGACAACCTATACCTCTGAGTAGAACTCCGCTCAGCAGGCGGAAATGACTTAGTGACAAAGAACGAGAGCAAGTATTTTGGATCCCGTGATGTCCTCGCCTGGAATTGAGCCCAAGCAGCGAGTCTCCCGCGACGACAGCGCCGCACTAATAGCCGCGGTCGAACGAGGCGTGGTCGACCCGCGAGCCGGCATCTTTGGCCCCCAGTCAATCAGCTGGCAAATTAATCGCGAATCCGCGCTCTTCCTCGCCGCGGGTCGCGCGGCCCTGCTGCAGCTTGCTCATCCGTGGGTGGCCACGGCGCTCGAGCAGCACTCCAGCCTGATGAACAAGCCCATCGAGCGCTTCCACAACACCTTCCGCGTCGTCTTCACCATGATCTTTGGATCACTTGGACAAGCGGCCAGCGCAGCCCGCCATCTCTACGGCCTGCACACCCGCATTCAGGGCGAATTGACGCAGGACATCGCAGCCTATCGCCACGGCTCGCACTATGAAGCCAACGAGATCAACGCGCTGCGCTGGGTCTACGCCACGCTGGTGGAGAGCGCCGCAATCGCTTACGAAACCGTCCTGCCGCCGCTCCAGCCCGAAGAGCTTGAGGCGTACTACGCAGAGAGCCGAGTCCTCGCCGGCCTGTTCGGCTTGCCGCCCAGTGCACTCCCACCCGATTGGAAGAGCTTTCTAACCTACTGTCGCGAAATGGAACAGTCGGATGCGCTGGGAGTTACTGAAAAGGCTCGTGTTATGGGCCAAAGCCTGCTGGCCGGTGCTGGATCGTGGTTCCGGCCACCGCGCTGGTATCGTGCCATCACGGCAGCTTGGCTCCCCGAGCGATTCCGTAAGCCCTTTGGACTGACGTATTTCGCAGCCGAACAGGCGCTGAAAGAGAGTGCAGCCCGCCGCCTGGGTGATATTTATCAACGACTTCCAGCCACCATCAGGTTTATCGGACCCTGGCACGAAGCCCAGGCGCGCCTCGCCGGCAAAGCCCCTGGAATCATAGCCAAAACCAGCAACCGTTTCTGGATCGGCCAGTATCGCATGCCCTATCTGGATGCAAATGGCCCATTCAGGTGATGGTTTGCCCTATATAAGTGCTATTCAATGCTTGCTCCAGCGCAGTTACATTCGAGTTGACCACCCGGATAATGCGATAGACGGAAAAAGGTTTAGTTCGCTCCGAATAACTTTTTTAGAGAGGTCCTGGGGGCACTCCGGGTGGTCCGGGGCACCCTAAAAAGAGATAAAAAGAAAAGCCAGACAAGGTTAGATAAAGGGAAAAGTAGACATTAAATAGTTGAGCGATAAAGAAACACTCTAACGCTGATTCATTCCCCGGATTTGCGATGTATCAGACCGCTTTGCGCACTCGAGCACAAGCGGTCACAATAGCGGAATGAAACTGCTGCGTTTGTGCATTCTTGTATTGCTCTTGGTTCTCTCTGTTTCAGCTTCCATCCAGGCTCTCGAGCGCCAGTCCGCGTCGGTTTATCACGCGCGGAGAGTCGCACTCGCGGAAAAGCTGCATGGCGGCGTGGCTGTGGTCTTTGCAGGCGAAGAGCCGCTTCTCGACCTGATGCCTTTCCGGCAGGACGAAGACTTCTACTACCTCACTGGCTGGAATGAGCCGGGTGCCGCGTTGCTGATTGCCGCCGCATCGGAGCCGCCTTCCGCGCAGGCCGACCCGCAGCCTGCTCACAAGTACACCGAAATTCTCTTCCTGCCCACTCGCAACCTGCGCATGGAGAAGTACACCGGCGTCAAGCTGGACGCGGCCACGCCGAACGCCTCCCAAAGCACTGCGGTTGACGCGGTACAGCCCATGACCGAGCTGCCTGGTGTGCTCAGCGGCATGATCGCCACCGATCGTCGCGTGTCAGCGCACATCAGTACGCAAACGGATAATCCGCAGGCCAAGGCGCTCCTTGAGTTTGTTGCCGCGACGCTTGGCGCAAGCGCCCTGCCACCCGCCCACGATGTCGCCGAGCCGACGCAGGAACTTCGCGTGGTCAAGGATGAGGGCGAGCTCGATCTCCTCAAGAAGGCCAGCGATGCGTCAATTGCGGCGCAGCGCGTGATGATGCGCGCGGTCAAGCCCGGCGCGACCGAGCGGGCCGTTGCCGGAAAAATGTACACGACATGGATGGAGAAGGGTTGCGAACGCGCTTCGTATGCTCCGATCGTCGGTTCCGGCCACAATTCGACCGTCCTGCACTACTCCAATAACGACGGCACACTGAAGGACGGCGACGTGGTGGTGGTCGATGCGGCCTGCGAGTACTCCATGTATGCGTCTGACATCACGCGCACCGTGCCCGTAAGCGGGCATTTCACCGCACACCAGCGCGAGATTTACGACGTGGTCCTGGGCGCACAACGTGCCGCGGCGGAAGCTTTTGTCGCCGGCAAGTCGAAGATCAACGACCGCGATCGGAAGGACCCCGACTCGCTCGACACCGTGGCGTACAACTACATCAACACTCATGGAAAAAGCCTGGATGGCAAGCCGCTCGGCCAATACTGGCTGCACGGTTTGGGGCACATGGTGGGCATCGACGTGCACGATCCGGCGAAGTATCCTGCGGTGCTGAAGCCGGGCACGGTGTTCACCATCGAGCCCGGCGTCTACATCCCCGAGGAGAATCTCGGCGTCCGCATTGAAGACGTGTTTGTAGTGGGAGCGGATGGCAAACTGATCGACCTGGTGGCCGACCTGCCGCACACAGCCGACGATGTCGAATCTGCAATGCGGGAGAAGTGAGCGTATGGAGCCCGACCAATTCAGCTCGTTGACCACCGTGTTTCGCGATCAGCTGCTCGCATGTCTTGAAGAATGCGCCCACGGGCGGCGCGGACTATTTGCAGAACACGAACACCTGGGTGAGGAGCATGCCTGGCCGGAAGCCAGCCAGTTGCGCGAGCTGGCAGCGGCGCTGCAATCGATCATGGCGCAGTCCGAGGAGCGTGACGCCCTCTGCGACGAGTTCCTCGACCTGTGCGCCATTCACGGCGAACACGATCCTGGCGAGCCGCGCCTGGCCCGGGAGTTCCTGAAGCGCATCGATAAGGGCCAGGTGGGCACACCTATGCAAAAAGAGTGGGATTGGCAGCGATGAATGCCGACCGATTGCACCGCGTCAACTCGCGCTCCTGATCGTCTCGCCGCTCGGCGTGGTGGTGGGAGGGCTGGCGCGTACGAGCGTGTTGGGAATTCTATGAGTTAGCGGCACATTGCTGACCTATTCCCACCCTGCTATCATGGTGGGAATGGAGGTGCTTCTTGGAACTGCAGCTTCGAACCAAAGTCGGAGAAAAGGGAAGGCTCGTCATTCCATTGGAGATTCGCGAAGCGCTGGGGATGGACGTAGGCACGGCGGTGGATCTTCGTGTCGAAGGTGATGAGCTTCGCATTTCCACGCTGAAGAGCCGCATCCGGCGTGCGCAGGAGCGGGCCCGCCGCTATGTGAAACCGGGAACGCTGGTTTCAGACGAATTGATCGCCGAGAGACGTGAGGCAGCCAAGCATGAATGAAGTGGTTTTGGACGCCTCGGCCATTCTGGCTATTGTGTTTCGGGAACCCGGTGCAGAGAAGCTCACAGTAGAAATCCTTAAAGACGCAGTGATCAGTACCGTCAATCTTGCCGAGGTGCAGTCCACACTTATAAAGAAGGGATTCGTTCCGAGCGAGGCGTGGGAAGATGCCCTGTCGCTTGTGACAGCAGCGGAGCCCTACACGATTGAACACGCCAGGATCGCCGGCGATCTTATCACTGAAACGGAACGATATGGCCTTTCGCTGGGCGATCGATCATGTCTGGCGTTGGCCATTGCGCTCAATGCGCCCGTATACACCACTGACAGGATGTGGAAGAAGCTTAAGCTCGGCATTCCGATTCACGTGATCCGCTGATACCAGTCCTGTGAAAAGTTTGAGCGCTGCGTCTTTTTTCAAAAGGCACGGCGCCCATAACTCCTCGTCTTTTTAGAAACGCACGCCAAACGAGATCGGAATCAGCTTGGTGTCAGCTCCCACAGTCGTTAAGCCGAGGCCATTGGGCTGCGTTGTGACTGCCGGCGTCATCACGTCGAGGTAGCGAGCCTCCGCAAATAGTTCCATCTTTCCCTCGCCATAGAATCCGCCGAACCGGTGCCTGACGCCGCCGCCCACGTTCCATCCGCCCTGGTTCGACGAGAAGTGGCCGATCACCGCATTCTGGTAGCCAATACCGCAGTAGTAGTAGGTGCAATATTCCACGGCCTGGGGGCTGGTGAAGTTGGTCACCTTGCGGTAAAAGCCACCGCCGCCGGTCACGTAAACGCTGGTCGATTTCTTCGGCATCAGGTCAATCACCGGAGCCAGCGTGAGTGACCAGAGTTGCACGTTGCCGCCGTTGGCGCCCGCCTCGGCCACAATCGCACTCGGCAGGCCGTCGTAAATAAACTGGTATTCCGCCAGCACCGTCAAAGCGCGCGCAAGGTGTAGGCCTCCACCTACCGTGACCTGGCCACCCGTTTTGACGTAAGGGCTCGTGGAACTGTTTGGCACGTTGAATCCGCCGCCCGCTTCAAAGGCCAGCCGGCTCTTCCAGTCATGGCCTGCCCGGCCGGCGGAGTTGTCGTACTGACCTCCCCCGGACGGAGACGGTGCCGCAGGAATCCCGCCCGGATCTGCCGCACCGCCGTTGCCGTTCATCATCACCGAATCGTTCGAACTGGAGTACGCGGTGGAGACGGCCGCCTCATGGGACGAGTCCCCCGACTCAAAAGCTGATAGAGCGCCTTGCGCGCTTACGGCCCCGGCCGCAATCAGAAACATAGCCCCGAGAACGGCAATACGCCGTATAGGAAACATCAAAAACACTGTTGGCATTTTTCGGTCCTCTGAATATGATTTACGTGAATTTTGTTGCTTACACGAAAGTGCCCTCGTCATCATCCCACTCGCGCAATCGACGCACTGCGGCAAGCCGAATCTACCATTCCCGCTAGCAACTTAGACACAGATGTGGCAGTAGGGTTGCGTTCCTGACACATAAAGTGTGAGGGCCGGAGCATTGCCCCGGCCCTTTTTGAATCTAAATGGAACGACTCAGCCTTGGATATCGAACTGTTCCGGATGCAGAGCCGCGTCGCTCTTCACCAGGATGTTCTTGCCAATGAGTTCCTCGAATTCCGTGAGCCAGTGTGCATTGTTTGATTTCAGCACCTTCACCGTCTCCGGGTTCACTCGAAGCATCACGTCGGCATTCTCAAAGTGCTTCCGCATCTTGCGCAACTCAACGTAAATCTCGTTGC
>JANXQR010000159.1 GCA_025353435.1 Acidobacteriota bacterium
CCGCCCGAATCACGCGAAGAGTCATCCCCGCTCGGCCCAGCGCATGCCGCGGCGCAAGTCCGTGCGGATTGAATGCCACCAGCAATTCTTTTGGGCCGAGATACGCCAGCGCCTCATCATTGTCGAAGCTGTTCATCTCCTTCTGAGGCCGTGGGGCATACCCCAGCTCCCGGATCGAGATGCTCGCCGCAGCCTTGCCAAGACCACCGGCATCGCCCGCCGGCAACGCTTCACTGCACTGCGGCGGCACACAAAGATCGATATCGTTAATGGGCGGCGCCGCAGGTATAGCCGCGCTTGTGTCTGCCGCGAGATTGGCACTCCCTCGTGAAACGTCCGTTGAAACGTAAGTCGCGCCCGTCTGAGCGGCCCCGGTATTAGTCACCGCACGCGGAAATGTCCCTTGCGCGGGAACCAGCAGCAACAGCGTGTGCTTTTCCAGCGATACGTCGTGGCCCTTCGATATCAGCACCGAGCTGTTATCTGGCCCCCTGCCAACATTCAGCGTCAATCCTCTGATCCCCGTCACATCGCCCATCCGCATGGTCGGACTGATTGGGAATTGGTAGAGCGGCGTATCCAACTGCAAGTTGATGCTCGAGCTCATTTGCATGGTCTTGATAGCCGCCAACCCTCCCGCGCCGGAAGTCCCCAGCGGCAAGGGAGAAGTCAGAATGCCAAGATCGCTTTTTTGTGGCGGCGCAGCCATGGCCGCAAGCAGCAGTTCGAACGAGCCCATCTTGAGCTCTCCGCACTGCGCCCTGGTAAAGGCAACATCCACTTCAGAAACTTTGCCCTTCTCCTTATAAGGAGACACCGACAGCACATGCCCTTCCAGAATCGCGCCGTTCCTCAGCACGCAGTCCGGGCTCTTCCAGTCCACGGTCACACGGGCATAAATGATCGCGCCCACCTTCAAAAGGCGCGAGTTCACGTCATTCATCATCTCCGCTTGAACCGCGGTAATGCCCGTCGGGGAAGCCTTCGCAGCCATCACAACCGGCGCACCTATCGCCAGAACCAGCGTGAGCCACACGCAACGTTGTGAACGACGCAGTAGACCCCACATCTCCATGCTGGACCTCTAAATGCAGCAATTCTATGCCGACAATCCAGTTGTTGCACCAGGTCATTGCAAACTGGACCTGAGCCCTCCCAAAATACTTGGAATCGGGCGAGCGGCCCATCTTTAACCCATTACAGAAGTGGGTGGGAGGCCAGCGGATGCCCCACATTTGACCAGCGATAAAACCTGGGTGCCCCAGGTCTCGAATGCGACCTAAACTACCTAAACTGAATGCGTTGAGAAGGACGATCAAGTTTTTGTGCTAGTTTTGTGATACACCATAACGGCAAATCCGATTAGCACGAAATAATTGCCGAGTAGCCCAGAACCCGGCCGGAACTCATCTTTCACCGCCGCGCCATTATCTGGATTGAGTGTTAGGCTGCTTGAAACATTTAATTGACACAGCTGAGGGGAGAAAGCCATGCCTCGAATGCGTTGGGTTGTTCCCGCAGCCATTTGTGCGTGCGTTGTCGTCAGCTTTATACCCGCCTACTCATTTGTGCTGCGGAAGAATGCAGAATCGCTTGTTCGCAATGTATCAACAGTGTCCCGGCTTCTAGGCGAAAAAACTACGGTGGGCATCGTCCAAGCGATCTATAAGGGAGAGCTGACACGAATGCCAAACTGCACCCCGGCGTTCTGTGAGTATGAAGTGGTCGAAAGCAATAGAGTGCTTGCGGCTCTTCACTGGTCGCCATATTCGGAGCTTCGTTCCGAAATCTGGTTGCGGGATGGAATCTTGAGCGCGGTGATACTCCATTTCACCAGCAACGCCAACCCGCATCACACCATCGTGAGTCACGTTTATGTCCAAGAAGGCAAGGGACTGGAATTTGATCTGGACCCTTGGGAGAAATCATCGCCAGCCGACGCGAATGGAATTGTCGGTGTCAGCCCGGAATCTCTGCAAGCTCACGAACAGGCAGTACTTGGTTTCGACACAAAGTGCCTTACGAGCCGCCGCGGATGCACGTCGATTGCGGAGTTGCTTCCGACGATCTGGGAGCAAACTAAAGACGGCTGGATTCGATGCCGAGTCGTGAACCACGAGGGTTTCGTTGAAAGCCCTTGGAGATGAACGGCACGCACCTGCCGCTCTAGCCGTGTCACCGCCTATCCGGACATTATGGGTTGATTAGCACACCGCACCTCTTCGAGTGGATTGATTTGGGATGGACGGACCGAAAGGCCTGCAAACTGAGAAACCAGCAGAGGTCCGCGGATTTTGTGCTAGGTAACTATCCCCTCTCGTCAAGTATACTTGTGATAGCCGTGACAGGGCAGTAGAATCAGCGCAAATAGAAAACCCGCCTTTGCGAGAGGCGGGTCCGGTCTGCGGGTTCACTAAGATCATACACCTGAGGTGTGTCAGTGAATCAAGAGACTATTACATCCGCGACCACCGGATACGTTCCGGTTTCCGAATTTGATGTCCCAGCGGGCACTGCAAGTGATCCCATTTCCAAATACCGATATCGGATAAGCGGC
>JANXQR010000781.1 GCA_025353435.1 Acidobacteriota bacterium
GCGTGATACTCGAAAAACCGCGAGTATCGCGTTTCCCGCGCACTTGAGATTGCGAAGTAAATTCCCGGCAGGCATTCTACTGGTCGGGCGAGTGGCTGCAGGGAATGCTTGGCGAACGGCGGAATCAGGTCGGGATGCCAAAACGCATTCTTTGCGGTAAGGTGGGAGGACACTGGTTTGCAGGCGGACCTCACCATGGGCAATGTCGCAGGCGCGCTGACGATCCAATCCGAAGAAGCCGCATTGATAGCTGAGTTGCGGGCGGGTTCGGAGGAAGCGTTCGCGTGGCTCATCGCGCGTTACCACCAACCTATCTACTCGCTCCTCGCGCGCACCGTTCAGGATCGCGCTGATGCGGCCGACCTTACGCAGGAAGTATTCGTAAAGATCTTCCGCGGGGTGGGCAACTTTCACGGAGAATCGTCGCTGCGTACCTGGATTTACCGGATCGCGTTGCGTGAGGCCTCCAACCAGCGTCGCTGGTGGATGCGCCACAAACAGCAAGAAGTTCCGATCGAACAGGAGATCACGGACGGCGAGTGCTCCACACCTATCAGACTGAAGGAGATGCTGGTCGACCCATCTGAATCTCCTTACGACTCGGCAGTGCATGCGGAGAATCGCGCCCGCGTGGAACTGGCGCTGGCCAAGGTGCCGGAGCCCTATCGAGCCACCTTGATTTTGCGTGATATCGAGGGCTTTATGTACGAGGAAGTGGCGGAGATGCAAGGCGTGAATCTGGGGACGGTGAAGTCGCGGCTGGTACGGGGACGAGCGTTCCTCAGGGCCCATTTGTCCGCCGAGTTTCGCGAGCTTCATCGCGAAGTCCACGCTCCGGCGTCTTCCAATCTCCAAATGTCCATGGGCGAGGAGGCGAGATGAGCGGCTGCAGCAGTATGCGGGAAAGGTTCTCAGAGTATCTCGATGACCGGTTGACCGGCGTGGAGATGCAGCGCATTGCCGCGCACCTTGAGGGCTGCCGTAGTTGCGCCACCGAGTGGTATTCGCTGCGGCAGTTGCAGACATCGCTCGCCGCATTGGGCCAGGTGCCTGAGCCCAAGGACCTGCTCTTGCGCGTTCGTGTGGCCGTGAGCCAGGAGCGCGCTCGCCGCAAACAACGCCCATTCCAGAACTGGATACTTGCCTGGCAAAACACCATCGGCCCATTCCTGTTTCAGGCAGGAGCAGGCTTCGCATCTGCAGTGCTG
Source organism: Acidobacteriota bacterium (assembly GCA_025353435.1). Taxonomy (GTDB): domain Bacteria; phylum Acidobacteriota; class Terriglobia; order Terriglobales; family Acidobacteriaceae; genus Telmatobacter. The sequence goes on from JANXQR010000781.1 coordinate 1,209, forward strand.
CTGATTGGCAGCGTCGCAGTGTTGGTGGGCCTGGTGGCTAAGCCACAGTACGCGCATGCTGGTGATGAGCCGCTTGGCAATGCGACCGCGCCGCGTCTTTTGTATTCGCTTGAGGGCGCCGGCGACAACGATATGGCCAGCCTTGCGGGTCCGATTGTGGTCGAGGCGTACATCAACCGGTCGGGCAAGGTTTACGACTTTCGGATTGTGTCCGGCCCCCGCGATTCCGCCACGCGAGCGCAGGTCGAGAAGCTGCTTATAGAAAGTGTCTTCGACCCCGCTCGTTTCTTTGGCCAGCCTGTTCGCGGGCTCGCTGTCGTGTCGTTTTCAGGCGTTTCCGTCCGGGGGTGACGCGGGAGCCGGGGAATAGAAGCTCAAGGCCTGGTTCGTCAGCTTGTTTATTCGCGAGACCCGCCAAGAGTGTAATGCGAATTTTGCTGTACTTCCAAATGTAGAGCGTGTTAGATTTCCGCAATCCTGATGAGCCCTCTACAAGTGATCCGCTGGTTTCGCTCGTTGAACATTCGGCAGGGCCGTGGACCCAACCTGCAGAGCTTTTCAATAAGGGTCCTAACCGCCACGCGCTTCTCCGAGGAGATTGACGGCGCGATTCTGATCAATTTTCCTGGGCGTCGACACTCCATATCAATTCGCACTTTGGCCCGCTCTCGCGAATAAAAAAAGCGGCGCATAAGCGCCGCACAGTTGCCTTGTTCATGTTCTACTCGAAAAATCCTATATTCCGTTCATGCCCCACAGCGGTGAAGCGAAGCTTGTGGGTGTTGATTTCGTGTGGAAAACCTGGGGTTGTCTTTCGAAAGCTTGCATGCTCGGTGTGGACACGCCTGGCCCTTGCGAGTCTTTGTGGCCCACCGGGTCTTGATTTCCTCGCGGCGTTCGAGCCCGAATATCTTTCCGATGGCACCAAACCTCAATAAATCCGCAACGTCTATACTCTTTCGTTGACTTTAACTAGACTTCAGGCAGGGTTCATCACATGTCGTTTCGTTTTCTTCGAATTACTGCCGCGTTCGTATCGGCATTTCTTTGCCTCGCTCCTGGCTTCGTCTCAGCTGCGGCCCAGTCGTCCTCCAGCAGTGGTGCCCAGAGCGCTGCATCTTCGAGCAATCCGGTTCAGGAGAAGGCGCCCTCGCTGGTCGACCCCGCGGGTCCCACCATTTCGCTGGTCACGTCCGAGCCCGTCTTCCTGATGGCCGCAACCCTGAACGCCTGCGACTACGACGAAGGTCTGGAAGAGAGCTCTCCGATCCGCGCCAAGGTCCGAGCAGAGATTAACCAGGCACTGGCCCGCAGCGAAGAGGCCCGCAACGCCCGCGACAAGGTCTGTCTCTTCGTTGCGCAGCACCGTATGACCGGCGACGCGCGCGACGTAGCCCAATACATTTCGCTGGCCCTGTATCTTACCCCTCCGCCAGAGCTTGAAACCTCCGCCGAACTGGCAGAAATGCCGCCCGACTCCACACAGGTTGTCGAAATCGTCCCCCTTCTGCGGAACTTCGTGAGCGCGGTCGATCTCCACGGCATCTGGCTCGCGGAACACCACGTCTACGACGATGATCTGGTTAAGCTCCACGACCCGCTCTATCACACGATTGAAGGGACCAACCTTTATCTGCGCATGCCCTTCGAGAGCTATAGCGGACGGCGCTTTGTGGTGGTGATGGAGCCAATGCTTTCCCCGCGGACCGTGAATGCCCGCATCTACGGCTCGGATTATGTCGTGGTGGTCTCGCCCGTCAACGGCGAGATTCGGATTGACGACGTGCGCCATACTTACCTGCACTACATTATTGAGCCGCTGCTTTTTTCACGCGCTAACGCGATTGACCGCGAGCAGCCGATCCTCAAGGAGATTCGCGAGGCGCCGCTCGAATTCCGCTATCGGTCCGATACTGTAGCCCTGACTGTCGAATGCCTGATCAAAGCCATTGAAGCGCGCACCATGAACACCGGAATCGCCGATTATAAGATTCCTCCGCACGTCGACCGCTCCGAACTTCCGCACTATGAGCACGAACGCCAAATTGTTCAACAAAAGCAGGAAGCTGTCCGACAGGCGGCCGTT
>JANXQR010000800.1 GCA_025353435.1 Acidobacteriota bacterium
GTCGCGCCGGAGCGATTCATCAAGCTTCCACTACAGCAACTTGCTCCGGGCCACAAAACACGCATGGTTGGCGAGATGGACGGCGACAAGGGCGTTCCATTTCCGGCCGATATTGCACTCGTGAACCTGAATGGCGCGGATAGACTGCTGGTGGCCGGCAACCTCTCTGACGATGTTCTGGTGGTCGATCCTGCCACCGGCGCTATCGATCATCGGTTCGATCTGTCCGAGAGCGATGCCATCCCCGGCACCTATCCCATCGCCATCGCCGTGGCCCCAAACGGCAAGCATGCGTTCGTTGCGCTTTGGAATGCCTCGGAGATCGTTGAACTCGACCTCGCCAAGATGACGATCGGTCGCAAGCTGCCGCTGCTCAAGCCATCGAGTCCGACAGCCACAGGCACGCACCCGTGCGCCTTCGCTTTCTCAAGTGATGGCAGATCTCTTTTCGTTGCGCTTGCGAACCGTGATGCCGTCGCAAAGGTGGCATTGGGTGCGGGGCAGTTCCGCGTGAAGGGATACTTTGATACTCGTTTGCCGCACCAAAGCTACTTTGGCGCCGAGCCCGTAGCGCTGGCGCTGAGTTCCGATGGCCGCCGCCTTTACGTCGCGAATGCCGCCAGTGATGCGGTCGCCGTGATCGACACCGCCAAGCTCACCAGTAAGTCGCAAAAGCAGGGATTCGTTGAACCCATCGGCTTTGTTCCTACTGAGTGGATGCCGTTCTCGATGGCTCTCTCCGGTGGCAAGCTCTTCCTCGCCACGGCGAAGGGTCACGGCACCGGTCCAAACAACATGCCCCAACGGAAGGTCTCAGGCCAGCCGGATGGCCGCAGCCAGCCCAGCACTTACATCGGAACGCTACTATACGGTTCGCTGGCGGTGCTCGAAGCCGCGGAGATCGAGAAAAATCTTCCGCGCTTGACCGAGACGGTCTTGGAATCTAATCGCATGAAGTCCGCCGCGGAAAAGATTCCTCTCGCGGATTCAAAGAGCAATCCTATCAAGCATGTCATTTACATCATCAAAGAGAACCGGACTTACGATCAGATCTTTGGCGACCTATCGCAGAATGGCAAGAAGGTTGGGAACGGCGATCCGAGCCTGACCATGTACGGGGCGGAAATCACGCCCAATCTGCACAAGCTGGCGTTGCAGTTTGGCGTGCTTGACAACTTCTTCGACTCGGGCGAAGTGTCGGGTGATGGGCATGTCTGGTCCAACGCAGCCATCGGATCTGACTATCTTGAAAAGACATGGGAGCAGGCTTATCGCGGCAACGAACGAACCTATGACTTTGAGGGCGTGGTGGCCAACGGCTATCCGCTGCTGCAGAAAATTCCCGATGTGAACGAGCCGGGAAGCGGGTATCTGTGGGGGAACCTTTCCGCGCACCAAAAGACTTACTACCACTTCGGCGAATTCATCTCCACCATCTTTTGCACCGACGCGGAAGCCGCACATATGCCAACCAACCCACAAGAGGGGCCGCAGATGCCGAGCCAGGCTTGCGCCTCCAAGTCGATTGCGCCCGGCGAAGCGATCCCGGAAGAGTGGGGTGGCGGCACAAATAAATGGCCGTGGCCGATTCCGCGGATGGCGGCGAACACGGCTACCAAGCCCGAGCTTGTCGGCCATTTTGCACCCGAAGCACCCGACTTCGAACTCTTCGTTCCGGATCAGATCCGCGTGGAGATTTTTCTGCGCCACCTGAAGGGCTGGCTTGCCGACAAGGAGCAGGGCAAGAACACAATGCCCGAATTCATCCTGCTGCGCCTGGGCAACGATCACACCGCGGGAACGCGACCGGGAGGACCAACTCCTAAAGCGTCTGTCGCCGATAACGACCTAGCCGTCGGCCGTGCTGTCGAAGCCATTTCACATTCACCGTTCTGGGACTCGACGGCATTTTTCATTCTTGAAGACGACGCACAGAATGGTGCGGATCACGTGGACGCTCATCGCAGCATCGGTCTCGTTATCAGCAAATATGCGCCGCACGGACCAGAAGGCGCGCCCGTTGTGGACAGCCGCTTCTACTCGACGGTGAGCTTTATTCGCACCATGGAAACGCTGCTAGGCCTGCCGCCGATGAACAACAACGACGCCTTCAGTTCGATCGTCTCTCCTTTGTTCGCGGGGCCCGGCGACCAACCTGCCTACACTGCTGACACCATGAACCGCGAAAACAATTTGATATACACCGCAAACAAGAAGTCTGCTGAGGGCGCAGACGACAGCATGAAGATGGACTTCCGCCATGCCGATCGTGCCGACGCCCAGAAGCTCAACGTGATCCTGTGGAAGGACGCCATGGGCAACAAGCCGGTGCCGGCTGCGCTGAAAGCTCGTTCAAAGAAGAAATCCAAGACCGATGACGACGATTAAACTAGCAAAATGACCAAACGAATTGGGGTCCACGTTGGCACGGCAGGAGGCGCATCTAATGCCGTGCTGAAAGCCCACGAAATCGGCGCCAACACGTTTCAGATTTTCTCTTCCAGCCCGCGTATGTGGCGCGCCCCCAAGCCTGATCCACTGCAGTGCGAACGCATGCGCACCCTTCGCGCTGAGCACGACATTGGCCCGCTCGTCATCCACACCAGCTATCTGGTGAATGTCTGCAGCCAGACCGAGGAAGTCCGCCGCAAAAGCGTCGACGCATTCCGTGGAGAGATTGAGCGCGCACTGGCGTTGGGCGCTGAGTACCTGGTGCTGCATCCAGGCTCCTGGAAAGGTTTGACACGCGATGAGGGACTGAAGCTTGCGGCCGAATCCATTGAGCACGCCATCGACGGGCTGCAATGGCAGGGAACCGCGTTTACCATCCTCATCGAAAACACTGCTGGTGCGGAATTTTCGCTTGGCGGCAGCTTCAACCAGGTTGCCGAACTCGTGGCTCTCCTTCGCAACCACGCACCGGTGGGAGTGTGCCTCGATACCTGCCACACGCACGTCGCCGGTTACGACATTGTCAGCGAGGCCGGTTACAAAGAGACTATGGACCAGATCGCTTCCACCGTCGGGTTTGAATCTGTCCGCGTGTGGCATTGCAATGACGCCAAGGCTGACCGCGGCTCCAAGCTCGATCGCCATGAGCACATAGGGCAGGGAAGGATCGGCATTGAGCCATTCCGCCGCTTGCTCAATGACCCGCGTTTCACCCACTCTGCATTCATCGCTGAAACGCCCGTTGACGAAGAAGGAGATGAAGAGAGGAATGTGCGCGCTCTGAAAAGCCTGGTCCTTCAGCAAGGGAAGGAGCCGGAAAACCCGAAAAGTACAGCTCGCAAGATGTTGTCGTCCTAAGTTCGTTAAGACCCCGATCGCGCCGGCTAAGTCGTTTCGCCCGCCGCTGCATTTACACTTGGAACAATGGCGGAAGACAAAGAAATCCGGTACGACCCGGCCACAATCGAACCCAAATGGCAAGAGCGCTGGGCCGCGGATCCCACGCTCTACGCGGCCGATCCTGTCACCAGCGGCAAGCCCAAGTACTACGTGCTTGAGATGCTGCCGTATCCGAGCGGCCAGCTGCATATCGGCCATGTGCGTAATTACTCAATTGGCGACGCCCTTGCGCGCCACATGTGGATGCGCGGCTATAACGTACTTCACCCCATGGGTTGGGACGCGTTCGGCCTGCCCGCGGAAAACGCGGCCTTGAAAAACCACACGCCGCCGCGCGAGTGGACCCTTTCTAACATCGCCGGAATGAAGCGGCAATTTCAACGCCTTGGTATGGGCTTTGATTGGGCGACGGAAGTTACCACTTGTCTGCCCGATTACTATCGCTGGAACCAATGGTTCTTTTTGCGGATGTACGAGCGCGGCCTGGCGTATCGCAAGAAGAGCAAGGTGAACTGGTGCCCCGAGTGCGCCACCGTGCTTGCCAATGAGCAGGTGATTGACGGCCGGTGCTGGCGCCATGAAGACACGCTCGTTGAGCAACGTGATCTGGTGCAGTGGTTCTTTCGCATCACGGCGTACGCACAGGAACTTCTCGAAGGTCTGGACAAGCTTGATGGCTGGCCGGAAAAAGTTCGCACCATGCAGCGGAATTGGATTGGCCGCAGCGCGGGAACCGAAGTCGAATTTGGAGTCGAGAACCGGTCGGAGAAGATTCGTGTCTTCACCACGCGCGTCGACACCATCTTCGGCGCCACCAGCGTGCAACTCGCACCGGAGCACTCGCTCGTGGCCTCCCTCACAGCTGAAAATCCCGGCCTCAAAGTGCAGGTCGCGAAGCTGCTTGAAGAGCAGAAAAGCGCACGTGAAGCCGGCGACGTGGGCGCGATCGACAAGCACGGCGTGCCCACCGGCCACTTCGCCATCAACCCATACAGCGGCGAACTCGTCCCCATCTGGGTGGCGAACTACGTGCTCTCTGACTACGGCACCGGCGCCATCATGAGCGTACCCGGCCACGACGAGCGTGACTTCGAATTTGCGACCAAGTATGCGATTCCGGTTCGCCGCGTGATTGCGCCCGCGGATCCAGCGGCGGAGGAACCTGAACTCCCGTTTCTTTCCGAAGACGGCGTCCTCATTAACTCTGGCGAATTCACCGGACTTACGTGTGAGGCAGCACAGAGCAAACTTCAGCAGATCGCAGCAGAAAAAGGCTTCGGCGAAGCCAAGGTTACATTCCGGCTCAAGGATTGGGGTGTCAGCCGCCAGCGCTATTGGGGCACGCCCATTCCGATGATCCACTGCGAGCGCGACGGCATTGTTCCGGTCCCTGACGACCAGCTTCCGGTTCTACTTCCGGCGCAGGTTGAGATCACGCAGCAGGGCGGCTCACCGCTGGGGCGGGTTCCGGAGTTCGTAAACGTCGCGTGTCCCAAGTGCGGTGGCCCTGCGCGGCGTGAGACCGACACCATGGACACGTTTGTCGACTCGAGCTGGTACTTCTACCGCTACACCGACGCGAAGAACTCGACCGCTCCATTTGATCCGGCGATTGCAAAGTATTGGTTTCCAATCGACCAGTACATCGGCGGCGTGGAGCACGCCATTCTGCACCTGATTTACTCGCGATTTTGGACCAGGGTGATGCGCGACCTCGGCCTGATTACCAACGATGAGCCCGCGCGCCGCCTCTTTACCCAGGGAATGGTCATCAAGGACGGCGCCAAGATGTCGAAGTCAAAGGGCAACGTTGTTTCGCCCGATGACATGGTGGGCCGCTACGGCGCCGACTCCACCCGCATGTACGCATTGTTTGCCGCCCCGCCGGATCGCGACCTCGATTGGCAGGAGGATGGTGTCGCTGGCGTCAGCCGCTTCCTCGGCCGCGTTTATCGACTCGTGATGAAATATGCGCCGCTGGCTCGAACCGCAACCACTGCGGCAATCGATGCTCCGGCTGGTCTGTCGTTGAAACTGCTCCGCAAGCTCCACCAGACAATCGCCAAAATCACTCTCGACTTCGAAGGCCGCTGGCACTTCAACACCTGCGTTGCGGCAATCATGGAACTGGTAAACGAAATCCAGGCAGTTGATGCGCAGCTCGCCGCTGGCGAAGTCCCCGCACCCGTGATGCGCGAGCTTCTCACGAATCTAGTCCTGATGCTCGCACCATTCGCGCCATACATCGCAGCAGAGCTTTGGGAAGAGCTTGGCGGTGAGGGCGCAGTGCTGCGCGCACCATGGCCGATCAGCAATCCCGATCTTGCGCGCGAGGACGAGATCGAGATTCCAGTGCAGATCAACGGCAAGCTAGTGACGGTTGTTCGCGCGCCCACCGGCTCGGCCGCAGACGTGATTGAGGCCGCGGCTCTGGCGGAACCGAAGATTCAAAGCCGCATAGCGGGCAAAATGCTTGTCAAGGTCATCGTCGTGCCAGGCAAGACGGTGAACCTTGTCGTCAAGTAGCATGAACGCCGGTCCATTTCGTGGCACACAGTCCGTCGTAGGGCAAATGGGCTGGGTGTTCACGCGTCCTTTACTCACGGCTCTTGAGGTGGCGTGGCGCTGGCTCTTCGGTGCACCACTGCTCGCAATCTGCTGGATTCAAGCGCAGCACATCCTCGCCAAGCTGCCCCCTGATGCTACCGGCCTCGACGCAATTGATCTTTCCAACCCGTGGGTCTCGTCGCTCAAACTTGCGGCCGCGTGGGATATCTACCGACCGCACATCGTGGGCGTATTGCAGTGGCTTGCGCCTGTCGCCGCGATCGCGTGGATTGTCCTATCCGGGCTGGGCCGTAACCTCGTGCTCAAGCGCATGGAGCCGCGAATTCCGTTCCGGCCGGCAGCCTTGATAGCGCTCCAGGCAGCTTGGCTCGCCGTGCTGGCTCTCACCGGCTGGGCGTGGCTCCACTCCATCGGCTGGGCTGCCGCAACGCACATCGGCACCGGCGAAGAACCTGACCTTGTGGGCTACACCATGTGGGTGATCTTTCTCACGCTGGGATTTTTCACCCTCTGGGCATTTGTGAGTTGGGCCGTCGCCATCGCTC
>JANXQR010000802.1 GCA_025353435.1 Acidobacteriota bacterium
CAACGAGATCAACCGGAGATTGTCCTGCCCCAATTAAATTCTTGGCCGTGTATTGAATAGTGTACACCCTTCGTTGCGCAAAGAATTCAGCCTGCTTCGTGTCCCCACTTCTTGGGGAATATCCAGCCACAGGTGCTCGTGACTTTGTCAGAGATCTTCAGCTGTCTTCTGGGGCGATGGGTCTTGAATACATTCAGTGAGTTTTCCGTATTCAGCTGACTCAGCCACTGTGCTGGATGTCACAAACCGTTTACAAACCTTCGGAAACAGCCGCCCCATTCAAGCAGTAGAAGGTTCTTCCTCGACGACACCAGCAGAGGAAGGGATGGAGCCTGATGATCTTTCTGTGTTCGTGCTGCGTGTGGTCTCGGAAAGATGGGAAGGGAGCCGCCGACCATCCTTCTTGCTCGCAGAACGCGCACAATGAAACGGTGCTCGTCCGATGTGCGCAGTGAAGGACAGTCTGGCTACTCCCTTATGAAGAAAAACGAGCGAGCTTGGAGGGACGTTTTATATTTCAAGACCTTCAACTTCAACCTCTTCCAGTAACCGCTTCGTTCCAAAAAGAGCATGTTCTTCCCCGACTGCGCGAGCTGATGCGCAAGAGTGCCTGCGCCGATAATAATGACGTTGTAGTGGGTAGTCGAAGACATGAGGGGCATCTGTGGTGCTGGGAAGTAGCTGGGGGAAGGAACGGAGTTTTACACGAAGAGAACCAGGCCTTAGAAGAACAGTGTTCCACTAGATGTCTTCAGAGAGCTGTATTTTGATGTTGGCGGTGAACGCACTATGGCCTGGAGTGGGCTTGAGCAAAATCGTAGGACAGCATTGATTGGGCGAAACCAACCGTGTATTGTTAGCATTGACTTATGGCATCACAAGTAACCAAGAAACGGAAACGTAGGGGTGCAGTTGCACCCACGCCATACCCTAATGCCCCCATTAAAGAAGCCATCATTGATATCCGGGTTAAATTGCCTGACACGACAACATTAGCAGATCTCACCCATGGCCTCGACAGTTCGTTCCAGGAGGCCTATCCCTCTCGTTCTGATCTCTTTCTCTTCAAAGGCCATTTTTCTGCCGGAACCCAAGTCGCTGCTACAGCCAGTCAAACTCAGGGTGGATACAGGTTCATCAGCAAGGACAAGATTCATGTCCTTCAATGGAAGCTGGACGGATTCACGCTTAGCCGATTGGCCCCATATGACCGATGGGATACTTTCCAACCTGAAGCACGACGGTTGTGGGATCTGTATAGATCAACCCTATTACCCACTGCTGTTATACGTGTCGCGGTACGCTACATTAACCAAATCAACATTCCGCATTCCAGCGTAGAGTTGAAAGATTATTTCAGAACAGGTCCCGAGATTTCCCCTGATCTCGAACAACGTGTTGAAGCGTGCTTTATGCAAGTTCAGATTCCACAGGATGATCTCAAGGCAAAGCTTTCGATTACGCAAACGTTGGTCCCGCCAAGTGCTCCTGAAACAGCATCTGTCCTCCTAGACATTGACATCTTCAGGACAGAAGACCTACCGACAACTGAGGAGGACATTTGGTCGATGCTTGGCAAGTTCCGTAAGCGGAAGAATCAAGCCTTTGAAGCATGCATCACCAAAAAGACAAGGAGGTTATTCTACTGATGCCTACAATCGAGCTAGCCTCCACGGAGCGACAAACCCAACCTCTTTCGCTGTTTGATCAAAGGAACTGGTTTCCCAAAGATCCTAGTCCATATGAAAAGCTTCTGTTTAGAGCCGCGGAGGGAGCCCTAGAGAACCTTTTCTTTAGCGAGACCTTCCTCCAACTGCAGAAGGCACTAAGTGGAGGGGATAGTCTATATGAGTCGGTGACGCTGGAACCCTCTTTTTCTGTGGACGTACACTACGAGTTCATAGGCGAATTAAAACCACTCCCGTACAGTAGCGAGAATGAGTGAGTCGTCTTGGACCACAGTTCATACCGCTGATATTAGGCAAGGCGATTACCTGCTAAACTGCTACGTACCAATGTTTGGGCCCGATTTCGGATCAGAGAAATCTAGGGTTCCTGTAGCAACTGCAAATCTCATTGTAATAACTCAAAGTTGTGACCTTGAGGCTGCCAAAGTGCGAATGGTTGCACTATGCCCCGCTCACTCACTTGCAAAATTCGAAGAGGCAAATCCTGAATACGGAAAAAAGAGAGCATGGGAACCGGTAAGAAAAGGCAGAGTCGAAGGGCTTCATCTTCTCCCATCTACCACAAATCCGGCTGATAATCGAAGTTCTTTAGTTGTAGATTTCCGAGAGATCTACAGTCTTCCTCTTGCCTATCTTAGACAGCATGCGGACGAGCTCGGCACGCGCTGGAGGCTAAACTCCCCTTTCCTCGAGCACTTTTCACAAGCCTTCGCACGTTTTTTCATGAGAGTAGGGCTACCTTCCTCCATCCCAAAGTTCGAATAGGTATTGAAGATTAAAAGGTTGAGTGTCCGGTCTTGCGATCCAACATCGCTCAGCGAAGAAACGCTTTAGCACCCCCTCTCCCAGCGCGCGGAGCCTTTTCGCCTGAGAGTTGACGGGTTTACTGGCGTGCGGTATTCTGATGTCCAGAATTCTGGTCATTGAATGTTGCGGGGGTGTGAGATGGCGAAAACATTGTCCTTGTCTGAGGTGAAGACGCGGTTGCCTGAGCTAGTGTAGTGATGCATAAATAACTTTACTTATTATGACGTACGGGTATACTCCTCCTCCAGAGGAGGATCTGACCATGCGCATCGCCCCTTCCATTCAGC
>JANXQR010000867.1 GCA_025353435.1 Acidobacteriota bacterium
CCGCTCAGACCGAATCCGGTTCGATCTCCGGTACCCTCACTGACCCTACCGGAGCCACAATCAGAGGTGCCCTGGTCTCCATTGCTTCAAATGGCCTTAACACCGTCTCCGATCAGCAGGGCCGATTTTTCATCGGAGGCCTGGCCGCTGGTAAATACAGCCTCAGCATTAGCTATATCGGTTTTCAGCCAATGACAAAGGACGTCACCGTCACCTCCGGACAGAGCACCGATGTGCCATTGCAGTTAAGCCTTGCCTCGACCAACCAGACCGTCTTGGTGACCACCAACGGCTCGGCTGAAGTTGAGGCTATCAATGAAGAGCGAACTGCGGACAACGTCCTCCAGGTGATGCCAATCGAGACGATCACCAGCCTCCCGAGTTCCAACCTAGGCAACGCTATCGGACGCCTGCCCAGTGTCAGTCTGACGCGCAACGAGGGCGAAGACCAGTTTGTGCAGGTCCGCGGAACCGAGCCCCGGCTGAACAATACAACCGTGGACGGCTTCAACATGCCTTCGGAAGATCCGGGCGTTCGCGAATTCGATTTTTCAGCCATTCCCGCCGGTATCGTCGACTCTATTGAAATCAGCAAGACTCTACAGGCCAACATGGACGGCGACGGGATCGGCGGCTCCGTAAACCTTGTCACCAAGACCGCGAGCGATACCTCGACTTCGCAGATCAGCGTCCTGGGAGGCTATACTCCGATCCAAAACGGTCGTCCTAACACGGAGGATTACGGCACCTGGGGTCGGCGCTTCGGGGCCAACAAGAAACTCGGCTTCGTCATCGGTGGCGATTACACCTGGGAGGGAACCGGCATCAATGACGTCGAGCCCACCCCGGATCTCGCCACGTTAGCCAACAACCACAACGCAAACTGGTTTGATGCCCAGGACATCCGCACGTATCAGTTCCACCGCCCCCGTTGGGGAGCGGCGGGAAGCCTCGATTACCGCCTCAAGCCCGGCTCAACGATATTTCTGCGTTATCTCTACTCGTACTTCCGCGATAGCGGCGACAAAAGTGTCTACAGCTTCACCGACAATACGCCCGGCATACAATTACTGACTCCCGGGAATAGTGGGTGCTCAGGCAGTAGCTCCGATGGGACAACTGCTCCGCCCTGCAACACCCCCCCCAGCTATTACAACCAGCGTGAAAATGCCAGAATCTACGCCGGCAATGTTCAACTCAGCGGCACGCACGTGCTGAACACTACCTGGTATTCCTGGAGTGCCGCGATCGGAACCGGCTACTACGGCGATGACCCATTCGATACGGCACACTTCACTAACACCCTCGGCACCAGCACGTGCCACTTCGACCAAAGCGCGACCACTAACCCCCACTTGCCGCAGTGGAGCCCGGAATGCTTCGACGAGATCAACAGCCCCCAAAATTATCTGCTGAGCAACATCCAGCGTGAGCCGGGCCATAACCAGCAGATCAACATCGGGATCCGGGGATCAGGCGCATTCCGTTATCACCTCGGTGGCAAGGTCTCCACGTTCGAGTACGGCGCTAAATTCCGCAGCATGCATCAGTACGACAACACGTACCACCTCCAATTCGATGCCAACGGCGACATCCCAATGACGAACTTTCCCAATGGGCTGAAGCAACCGAATTACTACAATGGCTCTTACAAAGATGGCTACAATGCCTTATACGACTCTGTTGGCAAGTACTACAACCAGCACCCGACCGAATTCACACTCACCAGCAACACTCAGGGTGCGGATGGAGCAGACTTCGGAATTGTGGAACATATTCCCGCGTTCTACGGGATGAACACCACCGATTTCGGACGCGGCGCCCGTCTCGTAGTCGGACTCCGCGTCGAGTTCACTAGGGATAACATCCACAACCTCTCGTTCGATGAGAACGGCAACGCTTTGCCTAACCACTTCACGGGCTCGTATATCGACATACTGCCCAGCGTCTCGCTGCGCTTCAACGCCGGAGCCGACAGCTTCCTGCGCCTGATCTACGCGCGCGGCGTTTCCCGCCCCGAAGAGTCAAACCTGGCCCAGCCGATAAGCTGGAGTCCAAACGGAAACGGCGCCTACAAGTACCAGGCCACCCTAGGCAACCCCAATCTCAAGGCTGAGACCGGCGACGATATTGACGTCCTCTACGATCACTATTTCAAAACGTTCGGCGTCCTCTCGGCGGGCTATTTCTACAAACGTCTTGGACTTCCGATCGTTACCACGGAACACCCGGTTCCCAACTTTACGCCCCCGGGCGGCCCGACCGGCACTTACCTTGTCACCCAGCCGATCAACGCCGGCAGCGCCTGGGTGAGCGGCATCGAATTGCAGTACCTGCAGCACTGGTCCAGTCTGCCTGGTTTTCTTGGCGGTCTGGGGATGAACGCGTACTACAGCTATATCAATTCCCGTACAAGCGCCATCACGGGCCGCAGCGACAAGCCACGCCTGCTGGATAATGCACCCAATATCTTTAACATCGGCCCCACGTACAGCCGGGGTCCGCTGTCGATGAACATGAACGTCACGTACAACCAGGCCAGTATCTCGGTTTATCAATACGCGGACGGGACTCCCGGCGGCATCAAGGGGCCGCTCGGGGACATCTACTTCTTCAACCATACCGAGGTCGACGCGCAGGGTAGCTGGAAGCTTCGCCATGGCTTTCAGATGGTCGTCACAGCTCTCAACCTCAACAACGAAGTCTTCGGTTTTTATTCCGGCATTGAGCCCTACTTCATTCAGCGCGAATACTACAAACCCACTTACTCGTTCGGCTTCCGCTGGTCGAGGGAGCCCGGAGGAAAGTGAATCAACAAAACCCTAAACGTATAACACGCGAAGAAGCTAGGCCGCGTTCGGACGATCGTCGCGCCCTCGCGGTAAATTGCACCACTGGGACCGAGTCACTTCTTCTGCTTTTCGTTTGATCAATTCGGAATGCAGCCAATTCACCATCGGCATCGCGGGGCTGAATTGCTCACCACACATAGTTCGTAAGCCATCCAAAAATGCCTACGGCACCTCGAATCGGAGAACATCTTCCCTGCCCCGCCGCTGCGGGCATGGAGGATGACAATGCAACACGGCAGTCTCACTACCAAGTCTCGCCTCGAAGGTCCCGATGTTTGGCAATTTGGGCGGTCAGAAAAAGGCCCCAACGGGAAGCGTGTATATCGCAAGAGGGTTGTTCATCCGGTCATAGTCGAAGCCCTGGAGAAATGGAAGGAACACCAACGCTACCGCCAACCCGGCGATTGGGTTTTCGCAAGCGACTGCCGCCGTGGTCGCCAGCCGTACTGGGGGCAGGCGATCTTGCGGAAGTACATCCGAACCCAGGGCACGAGAACTTGGAATCGAAAAGAAGTTCGGCTGGCACACCTTCCGGCAGGCCGGCAGGTACTCGACTCTCTTGAGAGGCGTCGGCACAGAGTTCAAGGTGATGGCAGGAACTTTTGTGGCACTCCTCACTGCGATCGACGCTCGATGTCTATACCCAGGCGATTGCGCGGGCGAAGCAAGCGGCCGAGGCGCCGAGGCCGCAGTCATGTCGCTAGTTTTCTCTCCCGAACCCAATCAAGCTCGTGCGCCAGAGCGCGAAGCGAGAGAAAACGCCCGACATTCGATATTCTTGAACTAGCGGAGTTGCAACTTCTTCTCAGCAAGTTGGCCGTCCGAGAGCGCACGCTCGCTCTTCTCGACGCGGCGACTGGACTTCGGGTCAGCGAACTGCTCGCACTTCGCTTGTGTGATGTCGATTTTGAGAACCTTGAACTCCGTGTGACGCGGTCGATCTGGCATCAAGTTCTAGGCAACTGCAAGACAGAAGCCTCTGCCAAACCTGTCCCCATGGACAGTTATATGGCAGAGGACCTTTTGCGCTGGCGTCGCCAGAGCGTTTATGCGTCAGACGATCACTACGTCTTCGCTAGCGAGACCATGAGGGGAAAGCAGCCCTATTGGCCGGACAACCTCATGAAGCGGCATATTCAGCCAGTTGCGAAAGCAATTGGCATTCACAAGAAAATCGGATGGCACACTTTCCGGCATTCCTTCGGCACATTGTTGAAGGCAAATGGAGAGGATGTCAAAACCGTGCAGGAGCTCTTGCGACACGCGAACAGTCGGATCACGCTGGATGTTTACACACAGGCAGTGAACTCGAACAAGCGGGCTGCACAGAGCAAGGTTGTAAGGATGATGGTGTCAGACGTGGGTCAGACGGTAGAAGAAAAATACCCGCAAACTCAGCAGTAACGGGCTTATTGGACCTTTATCGGACCCTGATTTGATTGTCACTGTAGGTCGCCAATTGATTCTAAATCTTTGGAATCAATGGCGGGGACGACGGGGCTCGAACCCGCGACCTCTGCCGTGACAGGGCAGCGCTCTTGGAAGCAATTCTTATCTGTGGCCTCTTATCACGCACCGTTTCTCGATTCATACTTCGGATCTGGAGCAAATCATGACTGACATTCCTGAGCATCTTCCTAATGTTCTCCTAAAGAAGCCAGTCGCCACCGAAACCAAACTTCTCGTAAGCCGACGAGAGGCTACGGCTCAACTATCGATCAGTCAACGCGCGCTCGACTACCTGATAGCGAACAAAGTCCTAAGGACTAGGCGCATTGGGTCGCGTGTATTGATCCCAGTTCATGATCTTCGGCGGTTTGCAAACGCTGATCACCCCGAAAGGCTCGCGAGCTAGTTCTCTAAGGAGAAATCAATGCCATTGATTAGGGACGACTCAAGATCCTGTTTTAGATGCAATGCCTGCTCTCCATCATTTCGATGGATTGCGCTCGAACGATACCCGAATGAATCCGGAATTCTTGAACCCGCATGCGCAGTCGGCTTGTTTTGCGAATCGTGTATCAGACAGGAAATTGATGACTACTTCGAAAGCTTCGCACAAAACACCCTGCCCGTCGGAGCTGGCGAGACAAGCGAAGAGTACTTGTGCCGCGAGCTGGGGTTCACGGTTCTACCGTTGATGTTGAGCGGAGAAGAAAGCAAGTTGCTAGCCGGGGAGATCAATTCGGATTCGTTAAGGACGACCTCGATCAATTGAAACCCGATGACAGAGAAATACGGAGTTTCCAGTTCCCTCCCCTGGCAGCCGTCGGGCCAGGCTTTCCGATTTAGGCACGTGGATTCAAGCAACTGAGATTGGATCGAGCCGCTTGACAGCGGCCTGTGTCCGACGTCAACTAATCTTTCCGGTCAACGACAACCATAATTCCCGATAGTTGTGAGAACTTGTTTCTCTCCTCTCCCCTCGTCGTCGTCGTGGCGGTGGTAATGTGGAAATCGGCAACATCGATTTCCAAGTTCTGTGGGAAGGGTGGAAAAAACAGTCTCACCGTTTTTTCCAGGCTTTCCATCAGACCGTCATTTCCACGGCCTGTTTTTCCGCGTTCAGTTTGTTGCGTTGCTTTCCGGCGCTGGGTCGCGATTCTTCTTGGCCTCCTCCATTCGGTAGCTGGGGATGTTCAGTTCCACGATGACCGAGTGGTGCACCAGCCGATCGATGGCTGCCGCCGTGGTCATCGGGTCCTTGAAGATCCCCTCCCACTTTGAGAAGGGTAGATTGCTGGTAAGCAATACGCTGCCGCGCTCGTATCGCTCCGACAACAGGGTGAACAGCACCTCCATCTCCTCGCGACTTTGCTGGACATAGCCCATCTCGTCGATGATCAGGCCGTCATGGCGGGACAGCTTCTTGATTTCTTTGCTCAGCCGCAGGTCGCGCTTTGCCACCAGCAGATCCTGCACCAGCATGGCGCAACTGGTGTACTTCATTCGACGTCCTTGTGCGATCAGTTCATGGGCCAGGGCGCACAACAAGTGGCTCTTGCCCGCGCCAGGATTGCCGAACAGGAGCAAATTCTCCTGGCGATCGAGGAAGCTGCCGTCCACCAGTGCCTTCAGTTGCCGTCCAGCCTTGACGGGTAGTCGCTTCAAGTCGAAGTTAGCCATCGTCTTCTCTCGCGGCAGCCCCGACTCGCGCAACAGCGCCGCGATGCGATTACGCCGTCGCGACTCGCACTCTCGCTCCGATAACTCAAGAAGGTATTGCTCATAACTCAGTGTTTCTTTTTCCGCCTGTTGCGCGGCCTGCTCGAAGCACTCCCGCATCGCAGGAAGGTGAAGTACTTTTAAGTTCTCCATCAACGCCGTTCTGATCTGAGGGGCCGCGCTCATTGCAGCACCTCCTGTGCACTGAACAACTGATCGAAGACTCTGAGATCCACCACCGCCACCTCGACATCGCGGATGGTCGTGTTCTGCTCGGCGCCCAGCATGGCCTCGATCCCCGCGGCGCTGATCGGCTCATCGCCTGGTCCCAGCAGGACAAGCAACGCCGCATCTACTCTGACTTCGCTGTCCCTGGCAGCCAACTCCAGGATCTTCAGATATTCCTTGCTGCCCTGATACCGACCAAGCTGCTCCTCGAGCAGGTCGAAGGTCATCCGGAACCGGCTGGTGGGGAACAACTCGCCCCGATACCGGTAGTGCTCGAAGGCGCCCGGCTTGCGCACCAGCCAGTCGATGATGTGCCGGTAATCCACGCGATGCTTCTGCCGCCCGCGCAAGCGTGGCATCTCGGCCACCTTCTTCTGCCCGTACCAGACCTCCAAATGGTCCATAAACAGCCGCGCCTCCACGTGCTCGCCGATCAACCGACTCGGCACCGAGTACACGTTGCGGTCCATATAGATCAGGCTGCCCGAATCGACCTTCACGCGCTCGCTCTTGAATGACTCCATGCGCCGCGCCGGTAACTCGCGCATAACTTCCATCTCTTCGTGCAGACGCTGCCCGCGCCCGGCGTTCAGCCGCTCCAGCATTGCTCCAAGGAACGACTTGTAGGCATCAACACTCAAAAAGTCCACGCTACCGCGCAGCATCAACTCCTGCGCCATGGCCCGCTTGAAGCGATGGTGCCGCTGCTCCACATCGCCGTTCTCGTTGCCATGGCCGGCCTGCGTCTTCTCACTCTCCAGCCCGTAGCAACGCATCAGTCCCTTGTAGCGATCCGTAAACTCCGCAGGGTCGCTCATGTTGTTAACCGCTGTCGAAAGCCGGTCGGTGCGATGGCGGTGCGGCACTTTGCCCAGCGCCCACAGCGCGTTCTGCAACCCTTCGCTCAGGCTCTCGAAGCTCTCTGAAAAGCACACCGTTGCCGCCTCCCAGTTCGAGTACGTCAGAACGAAGTGATAGATCAAGTGCGGAAAACTCTGTCCCTGGATGGTCACGCCCAGCTCTTCCATGTGCGTGAAGTCCGACGCTCCCAGCCGACCCGGAGGATGCTGCTGCGCGAAGAACACCTCCCGCGCCGGACCCTCGGTTGCACGCCATACCTTCACCCGCCGCTGCGACGTGCGCACCTGCCCGTCCTGAAAACGACCGGGGTTCTGCCTTTGCAAAAACTCGAACACCGTCTTGGCCTCAAGCCCCGCGTTGCCCTCAAACAACTTCTGCACATCGTCCCAAACATCGACGAACGGATCGGGCCGTG
>JANXQR010000003.1 GCA_025353435.1 Acidobacteriota bacterium
GTCGCGTTTCGCTTGCATTCCCGGCGCAGGTCTGCGCTTCTTCGACATGACCGAGGCATACTCGAAGTCTTTGCGTGCGTTGGCAAAGGAATCTGCGAGTGAAGAAGGCTTCGAACTGGATGAGGGTGTCTATCTCGCCACGCCGGGGCCGAGCTTTGAAACGCCAGCCGAAATTCGCGCCTTTCGCGCCATGGGCGCCACGCTGGTGGGCATGTCCACCGTGCCTGAGACTATCGTCGCGCGCCACATGGGCATTGATGTTCTAGGCATCTCGTGCGTTACCAACCTCGCTGCCGGCATGAGCGAAAGCCAACTCAGCCACACCGAGGTCTTTGAAGCGGGCCGCAAGGTGGAGCATCGTCTTGCTGGGCTCTTGCAGCGCCTCGCGCCGCGCATCGCAACACATTTGGACTTAAAAGCGCACTCGGATACCAAGCCGTGATGGAAACAGAACCTCATTCCAACCGGCTTCCATTCCCGCCTGTAGTTCTCGGCATAGCGGGCTGTTCCGGCTCCGGCAAAACCACGCTCGCCACCGAACTCGCGCGCACGCTCAAGGGCATTCACTTTCCACTCGACCACTTCTACCGCGACCTTTCGCACCTTCCCCAGGCTGATCGCGCCTCGCAGAACTTCGACGATCCGGCGCTGATCGAAAGCTCGCTTCTGGCAGCCCACGTTGCGGCCCTGGCCCGTGGCGAGAACATCGAACGCCCACTCTACGACTTTTCCACCCACACGCGGATTCTCGAGCGGACTGAGACGATTCGCGCCGGCGCATTCGTGATTGTTGAAGGGTTGTTCGCCCTCTTCTATCCTGAACTTCTGCCGATCTATCAACTGAAGATATTTGTCGAAACTCCGGATGAAATATGTTTTGAGCGCCGCCTGAGACGGGACGTGGTAGAGCGCGGACGGACTCCAGAATCCGTCCGGCATCAGTACGATGTCACGGTGCGGCCATCGAGCGTGGCGTGGGTGCGGCCTTCGGCGGCAAATGCTGATCTGTCTCTCGACGGCACCGGCGCGCTTGATTGGAAGGTGGAACGGGTCCTCGCCGAACTCCGGCAGCGAGGCTTTTCACCAAGTTTCCCACATTAGTCCGCACCGTTTCCCATGTTCGTTCTGATTCCTTGACGAAACTTTGACAACGGGTTGATGCAAATAGTGCATCTGATTAACTAGGGTCAATATTGATATGCGTGCTTATATAAATATTTGGGATGCGGCCTTGGAGCGCGTGAGGCTCTGCCTCGTGCAGGGCATCTCGCCGCGTCGTCTTGCGCTTACGCTTTCCGTCGGTTTTGTGCTCGGCTGCATCCCGGTCGTCGGCATCCCGACGGGGTTATGCCTGCTGGTGGCGTTAGCGTTCCGACTGAATCAGCCGGCCATTCAGGCAGCTAACTATGCGGCAATGCCTTTCCAGGTTGCTCTGATTGTGCCGTTGGTGCGCCTGGGCGGAAAACTCACCCCGAACCTGCCTCATTCGCGTATCGACCTTTCTGCATTCGCTCACTCGCCATTTCAGATGATGACGCATTCCTCCAATCAGATACTGGAGCAGCTCGGAATCCTTGCCGGACAGGCGCTGCTGGCCTGGCTGTTGCTCGCCGTTCCGGTGGCCGCGGTGTTGACGCTGATGCTTACCGGCGTGTTGCGGCGCGTCCCAGCGCTGGCGGCGGTTGAGGCGAGAGACTAAAGTCGTCCGCACTGCAATTTTCCAATTGCGATTACTCTTCCCGAAGAAGCGTCAGGGGATTGATGGACAGCGCGCGTTGCGCGGGAATCCATGTGGCGAAGAGTCCCAGCAAAGCCATGGCCAGCACCACGCCAGACAGAACCAGCGGATCGCGCGGCGTGGCCTCAAATACCACGAACGCCAGAACCCGGCTTGCCAGCAAACCCAGCCCCAATCCTGCCGCGGACCCAACGGCCAGCAATTTCATCGCTCGTCCCAACGCTGCCCCCAGCACTTCGCGCCGTTGTGCGCCCAATGCCATGCGAATACCCAGTTCTTTCATCCGCTTTGATACCGAGTAAGCCGCCATTCCGAAGATGCCGGTGATCGAAAGCATGGCGCCCATCGCGCCCATCACGCCCAGCGACAGCGTTGCCATGCGTGCTGGAAATAGATCAGTGTCTAGGTCCTTGTAACGCGTCTCGATGTACACCGGCAGCTCGCGATCCATCTCACGCAGCCTGCTCCTGATGGCCTCGGACAACTCCTGCGGGTCGCGATTCGAGTGAACCACCACGGTCGTGACATCGGACGGCGATTGCAGGATGGGAACAAAAATCGCGGTCGCCGGATCTTCCGTCAGGCTGCCGTATTTCCCGTCTTCTACGACTCCAACCACCTCAAGGCGCGTCCCGTCTGGCAGCTTGAAGTGTTTTCCCAGGGCATTTTGCACGGAGCCAAACAGCTTGCACGCAAACCGCTGGTTCACTACCGTGAGGGGTGGCGAATTATTGTCGTCGTGTTCAGTGAATGCTCGTCCGTAGACCAGGGTCGTGCCCGCCGCGTGGAGATAGTTGGAGGAGATGCTGAACTTCTGCGGGCGATCCGCGGCGTTCGGCGTGCGCAAATCAGTGATTGAATCGGAATATGCCAGCGTTTTATCGCCGCCGCCCTCGCCCAGCGGAAGATGATCGATCATACCCACCGATTCCACCCCGGGAATAGCCGCCAAGCTATCGGACATGCGCCGTTCCATTTGCGCTGCCCGGTCGCCCTTGTAACCCACCATGGTCAAGTCCGCTTCAACAAGCATGGAGTTGTGCACGTCGAATCCGAAGTTTGCGTGCAGCGTCCGCGCCAGTCCTCGCACAGCTACCAGCGACGACGTCACCAGCACCCCGCAGATGGCAATCTGAACCACCAGCAATACATCTCGAACTCCAACACGCCGGCCCGCCCTGGCTGTCGTGCCTGCCTTCACAACTTCATAGGGATTTGTGCCCAGCACCTGCTTCACCGGCACCGCGCCAAACAGCAGCCCGCTCACCAAAGCCAGCAGCAACGCAACCGCGTACACTTTGGCATCTGGGGTCACCGGCATGTGCATCGGCCACCGCGTAAATGGATGCCATGCGCTAAGCGCGCGCAGCAAAATCACACTGCCCGTCAGTCCAATTCCGCCACCAGCCAGCGAAATCAGCATGGCCTCAGTAAACAGTGCGCGGAGAATGCGCTTGCGGCTCGATCCCAGCGCCAAGCGCAGCGCCATTTCGCGCGAGCGATCCATGGCGCGCGCTGCAAAAAGGCTGCCCAGATTGGCGCAGGCGGCCAGCAGAATCAATCCCGCCAGCATCATCAACGCCGCCATGAAGGC
>JANXQR010000023.1 GCA_025353435.1 Acidobacteriota bacterium
TGCCCGTCGCCACTTAAACACCTGGTTGGCGTTCAACCCGTATGCCCGGGCCACTTCGGCAACACTTGCGCCCGGCTCCATGCTCAGCTGAACGATGTGACGCTTCTCCGATACCGATCGCCACCTGCGCACTCGACGCCCTGGACTCGAATCCTCTGCCTGCACCATGTGGCGATCTTCTGCTCCGGAGCGCGCCTAGGAAAGAGGGGAACTCTGGACGCTTACATTGGAACCGCCGAAGCACCGCAATTCTGCGTAATCTCCAAAATTGCGTTTCCCTAAATTGCATGCATGCGCCCTCGCATCCATATCCTCATTACACGCCGGCAAGAATTTACTTTGCAGTAACAGAACCGTAATTCAAGGAAACATCTTCGCCCCCTATAGTTCTGCCGGGATGGAGAGATTTCAATTCTCCTCTCGCGAGAGAATTCTCTTTCCGTAATCCGACAATCTGGGGTGCCCACGCTTGTGTTGCAAGTGTGCCGCGAATTTGCGCCTCAAAACTGCCAACGAAACATTTTCCCTCTGGAGGTCGATTCCACATGAATTTGAAGACAGCAGCCCTTTTGCTCGGTGTAACTGCAATGACCTCGGGCGTTGCCCTTGCACAAGAAGATGATCACCGGTCGATTCCGCACCTGGATCACGTGTACGTGATCATGATGGAGAATCATCACATCTCGCAGATCCTAGGCAATCCGAATGCGCCGTTTATCACGAGCTATACGAGCACCGCGAACCTGGCCAACAATTACTTTGCTGTCGGCCATCCCAGTTTGACCAACTATCTCGAGACTATAGGCGGTTCGAACTTTGGCATTGTGAATGACAACTCGCCGGCATGGCATGATTCGGGATCGAATTGCATCAACTCGCTGGCCACGTTTGTCGATGAAACAGCGAAGTTGAACGCATGTCCGATCTCAGGAAGCGGCATCGATGCCGCGACCCCGGCAGTGGACACGACCAACGAGGGGACGCCCACCGAGCCGGTTTATAACGCCCCGTTTGCTCCTGCTCCGACGGTCGGAATCACGATTGCCGATCAGCTTGTGGAGAAGGGGCTGACCTGGAAGGCGTACGAAGAGAATCTGCCTCCCTACGGCGCCGACCAGGTGAATAACAGCGACGGGCTGATCTCGGATAACGGCGTGACCCAGAAAGAACCGTTCCTGCCGAAGCTCTACGCCGTGAAGCACAATCCCTTCGTTTACTTTGCCAGCGTAGAGGAAGGCACAACTCCAGGCCTCAGCATGAAGCAGATCACGGATTTTGGCTCGCTCTATGCTGACCTGGCAAGTGGCCACTCGCCGAACTTCTCCTACATCGTGCCCAACCAGTGCCATGACCAGCACGCACGCGGCACAAGCGAAGTCGGCACAGGATGCTCTGATGAGCAGAGTGACATCGCCCAGGGCGACGCAGCTGTGGCTACGCTGATCACGTCCATCAAGGGCTCGAAGGCATGGAAGCAAGGCAAGAACGCCATCGTGCTTGTGTGGGACGAGAACGACTACAGCTCGCTCCCCAACCAGGTGATTGCGACCGTTGACACTAACTATTCCAAGGGTGGCAAGGTCAGCAATAAGTCTTACAACCACTTCTCACTGCTGAAGAGCATTGAAGCGGGATTCGGCCTCAAGCCAATTAACCATGCCGCTGATAAAAACGTGAAAGCGATGTCGGACCTGTTCGGCGGCAACTAGCATCCCGATCAAGACGAGGGCTGGTCGAGTTTTGATGCTTGGCCAGCCTAAATCTTGTGATCAAGGCTAGATGCTCTGGAAGGTCGAGAATTGGGCTATTTGAACATGGCGCGCAGGTTCGCACGGATCAATGGGCTCGTCGTCGTGCCAGTGACAGTGAGCGGAATTCCATGATTTGTCGCCGCAGGAGCCGTGGGCTTGTTATTCGGGTGGAGGAATCCTCCGATGATGCCTTGAACCTGATTCACGGCCGTGTTGACCGCCTGATTCGCAAGCGAGCCGGCAATGTTGTTTGATGTCAGAGTCGCGACCATGTTGAAGTCGAGTGCCCCTGAAGGGGACACCGTCCCCGATCCCATTGCCGTTCCGATCTGCGGCAAGTTGGCGTCGATGTTCGTTACCTTGGTTCCCTGCGGAGATGAATTAATCGTCGCGCCAAGTTTTTGAATATCTGTTCCCCCGGAAGTTCCGCCGAACGAATTGAGGCCTTCGATCTTGGAGCCAAGATCGAATCCGACGAGCTTGGTGTTATCGATCTCGACCGGGCCGGAGAGGCTGCTCTCAGTGGCGGGGCCGGTAATGGAGAGATTGGCAGACAAAGTCCCGCCATGCAGCGAAGATCCGGTTGGAACCTTCACGCCAACCGCTGGCAGCAACTGTTCCAACTGATCGACTGGGAGATTCGGCGCCGAAAGACGGAGGTCGAGCATAATCGCCTGTGGCGTCAATCGATAAGTGCCGGTGACATGCGCGGCAACCGAGCCTGTGTGAATGGCAAGTTCCGACACTCTGCCCATTCGTGTGGTCAGGTTGTTCGAGATTTGATAATCGACATCGACGGGTTGCGGAGCAGGAGAGCCTGAGCGTGACAATTGCAGCCGGGAGGCCTTGATCTTGCCGCTGCTGGTAAGTTGGGTACCATTCGATTCAATTTGTGCGTCGATATCGGCAACAGTAGAGACACCCTTGCTTGCGTCAACGATGCCCGCGGCAACCGGGTCAAGGTGCTTGACCTGCAGACTTGCGCGAACCGGAGTTTCCGCAGCATCCTTTTGTGAAATCGGACCGGCAGTTCCGCTCAGCTTGAGAGTGCCGTCGGCGGGAAGCTTCGCCGAAAGGTCGAAAGGAAAACTATTGGCAAATGCGAACTGCTTCACCGTTATGTTGACGCCGGAATAGACGAAAGGCCGCGAGGTAGCGGGAACGGAAGCGACCGTGGCGCTGCCGTCGGTAATCTTTAGCTCGCCGACGCTAAGCTCCTGTGTCCCAGAGGCTTGTTGCGAAGAGTGCGGAGTGTTGGTTCCGATGGAAGAAAAGTTCCATTTGCCGGCCTGGTTCTCAATCAGATCGATAGCCGGAGAGTCAATCTCAAGTCGCGTGATGTGGACTTCCTTGTTGAAGATGAGCGGCTGAAGCTCAACGCCGACCTTAAGCTTCTTCGCCTGAATAAACGCCGAATTGCTGAAGACCGGATCGTCGGCGATGGCGATGTTTTCGGCCACAAGGCTGCCGGAGAGTAGCGAAAAAGAAAGATGGCCCAGCGTAACCTGGCGTCCGAGTGCCGCCGACAGCCGGCTCTCGAGCGACGGCCGGAATGTTTCGCCATTTACGAGGAACGGGACGAGGATCAGGACGAGGAGGATCAGTACAGCGACTGCCGCAATTACTTTGACCCACGTGTTTCGCATGGGAACCCCTTTCCTGCATATCGATTCGCTCGGAGTGTAGAACAAGAGGGCGGCGATCACAAACATCGCCGCCCTCATGATCATGTTCCGTAACGTTTGGAATCCATTACCAGGGGAGAGGTTGGCCCATGTGGAAGAATCCGCCCGTAGGCCCGTCGTCTGGCAGCGTTGCGAGCGCGACGCTGGTCTTGGAGCCGTCCGCCAACTCCATGGTCGCCTGGTCGCCTCCCATGTCCGTCTTCACCCAGCCCGGGTGTGCGGAGTTGACTTTGATCTTGGTATGGCGCAACTCGTAAGCCAGGTGGATCGTGAAGGCATTCAACGCTGACTTCGAGGCGTCATAAGCAAAGGATTTTGCATGGTAAATGGGAGATTTCGGGTCTGCATGGAAGGTGAGCGATCCCAGGATGCTGGAGAGGTTCACGATTCGGCCGGCGGGGCTGTTGCTGATCAGCGGCAGAAGTACTTCCGTCACGGCTACCTGGGCGAAGAAGTTGGTGTCGAATACCCGGCGAAGCAGGTCGAGCGGGACATCAGAGGCATTGTGCTCCGGGCCTTTACCTGGGAAAGTGCCGCCAGCCATTCCGGCATTATTGACCAGAATGTCCAAGCGACCGTACTTGGAGTTGAAATGGTCATAGGCGGCTCTATGGTGGGCCGGATTCACGACGTCGAACTCGATGACATCAGCCTCGACGCCCCCGGCGCGCAGCTTTTGGGCAGCGTCCTGGCCCTGCGCGAGAAGGCGAGAACCGATAACAACCTTGATTTCCGGGATTGATCCGAGGTCCAATGCGGTTTGAAAGCCGATGCCCCGGTTGCCGCCCGTAATGAATGCGATTTTTTCTGCCATGGGATATGCCGTCTCCTATGCTGGCTTGGATTCGACAGCCATCGTGGAGGGTGCAGCGATTCGCAGGGCTTTGGTAACCTGGTAGTCGGGCTTAAGTGCTCTGAAATGGGGGAAGTTGCGGGAGAGGTGATTACCCCGAGGTTACTTTGGTTATTGGGGTTCGCACACGAATTTGAGCAAAAATACGCTCCGCAAAATAAGGTGTTTGCTTTTTTTGCGTTGACGAGGGACAATTAAGCACTTTCGTAACACCTAAGATGTATTGTCGAGCTGTGATGAAAGCAATATTGTGCGTGTAGGAAATCACACAGCAGCACCTAGTATTCCAGAGCGAGAGCCACAAGCTCAAAAAGCGCCAACACCTTGTGTAGTTGGCTAAGATTCTGATTAAGAAGCACTTTGCCTTTCCCCGGACTCGGTTTTGACGTCGGATGCAAGCGGACGGCCCACGGGGGACGGCTGCCCTCCGGGAATTGGATAAAATCCAAATTGAACAGGGAACCACTGAAGCTCGGAATCGAGCAAAGTGACGATATGTAGTTTTGTGGCGACATCCTGGAAACGCCAGTTGCACGGCGCGGACTAGTCACTCTAACTAACGATTTACCTTCGGGTATTTGTTTAACTTCCTTGCCTTCACTCTGCGTACGGGTAAAACCTTCAAGCACCGTTCTTTGGCATGCCGACTCCACCGAATATGGCGTGCCAAGATACGGACCGGCATACGCATCTTTCGATACAGGAAATTTGATGCCAAGAGTGGGACTGACGTTGTACTGTCCACAGCCACTCTGGGTGACAGGGCTCAATGAGACCTGGAGCGTGTTTGCTCCCCATCTTGCTGAGACTCCACTGCAGTTGGATTTGCGGGGACTACGGAATCGGATGTTGTGAAGAACCAATCTCCAGGGAGAAATGCACAGATCTGATGGGTATCCCTGGAGCCGATATCAGGCAGATGAAGTCAGGAACGTTAAACCAGTTGATAAAAGAGCGGAGGCCTTACTTGGAAATGATAGAAAGCAACACCAGCGGGAGCCGAGGGAGCAAGGTGCAGCGAAGCAGTGAGTTTTTTAGAAAATTGACGCCGGCGTTGATGGAAGACTGGACCGCAATGGAGTTTTCACACTCTTTCGGTCCCAACGTAGTTCTATTCGCAGAGAAAGAAGCATCGCGCGGCATCTTCGTCGTTCTCGAAGGCGAAGTCCGTCTTTCAATCAATTCGACGGACGGCAAGCGTTTGAGCCTGCGCATCGCCCGCAAGGGAGACATTCTCGGGCTGTCCTCCTCCCTAACCGGAAATACTTACGAAATGACTGCGGAGACACTGTACCCGGCGAAGGTGGGACACGTGGGCCGCACCGAGTTTCTAGCTTATCTGGCGCGCCATCCTCAGGTTTACCCAATCGTGACCGAGGAATTGAGCCGTCAGATGGTGATGGCCTGCGAACAGCTGCGCACCGTCGGACTGTCTGCATCGGCTCCTGAAAAGCTAGCCCGCCTGCTACTCGATTGGAGCGAGACGGACCATGCAAACGAGAGCGGCGGAAGAGTCCGGTTCTCATTGACGCATGAAGAGATTGGTGAATTCATCGGCGCGTCGCGTGAAACCGTCACACGAACACTCAGCAACTTCAGGCACCGCCAACTCGTGTCGTTCCGGGGGTCCATGCTGGAGATTCCCAGCCGCATCGCCTTGGCGACCTACGCGAACGCCTAGAGGCCGGCCTAAATAATCGCGCCTCGCTCGCTTTGAGACCGCTTTGCAAAGAAAGGCAAAGCGCGAACAGTTCGCATATAGATATTAGAGAATATCGATAGTGTTTCATTATTGAATCTCATGTTCTGCAGTGATGCCCGGACGCTGCAGTGGGCCGACCCTAGGGTCCGGGCATTTCCTCTTTTCCATTCCACCATCCCGTCCGAGCTTACAATCGGTGAGAACATCTCGCATCGGGAGGGTCTGTGCGAAAATTTCTGCTTGTCTTCCTGCTCTTGATCTCAGCCTCGTGGATTGCAGTGCCTCTTGTGGCTCAGGGTGCACCGCCGCAGGGTGGTGCCGACCAGCGACATGCCTCGCGCGGCAAAGCGCCGGAAGTCGACGGTCTGGCCGCCATGGGCGCCGCTCACCGCGATCGTGACATGCTCCATGGAGGGATCGACGGTCTTGGCGTCCCAGATCCCCAGGACCCCCAGCCACCAGCAGAAATCGCGCCCGCGATAGCCTCGCGGCGGCCGGTTGTGCGGGCCGACCGAAAGGGTGACGCGCCGTCCCGCGCGC
>JANXQR010000053.1 GCA_025353435.1 Acidobacteriota bacterium
TTTTCCGGGCACGCCAATCCTCTACTATGGAGATGAGATCGGCATGGGCGACAACATCTATCTCGGCGACCGCAATGGCGTTCGCACCCCGATGCAGTGGAACTCTGACCGCAATGCCGGTTTCTCAAAGTGCGATCCAGCGCGGCTCTATTTTCCCGTAGTAATGGATCCGATTTACGGCTACCAGGTCGTCAATGTTGAAGCTCAGCTCAGCGATCAGTCCAGCCTGCTCCACTGGACTCGCAACATGATTGGCTTGCGAAAGCTTTTTCAGGTCTTCGGACGCGGAACCCTGCGGTTCCTCGAACCCGCAAACCGCAAGATACTTGCCTACCTCCGCGAATTGGAGCGTAACGACGGGACAAGGGAGACGGTCCTCTGCGTTGCCAACCTCAGCCGTTCCGCACAGCCTGTCGCCCTTGACCTGGCCGATCACAAAGGATCAGAGCCCTTCGAAATGCTGGGTTATGTTCCTTTCCCAACCATTACGGAAGCCCCTTATGTCCTAACACTTGCGCCGTATTCGTTCTTCTGGCTTGAAATCCAAACCCCCGCTTAAAACCCATGCCGCCGTTCTGGCATCTAATGGTGCTAGCGGACATTCAAATCATGCGGGAGCAACAGAACCGAAACAACCCGTTGGGTTCGAGACACGACAGAGATTTCTGTCGGCTCGGCAACAGTCTCCCATTTATCAATGGCAATAGCGTATTCAGTTCCGGACAACACCGCTGCTTCCGCGCTCCCCGGAGCGGGACTCCTGGTCCTG
The DNA here is from genome assembly GCA_025353435.1 of Acidobacteriota bacterium. Lineage (GTDB taxonomy): Bacteria > Acidobacteriota > Terriglobia > Terriglobales > Acidobacteriaceae > Telmatobacter. The sequence goes on from JANXQR010000053.1 coordinate 770, forward strand.
CTTCGCGCCATGCCGCCGGAACAGGTCGAAATTGTGCTTGCCAACCTGGCTACTTCGTTTTCGATGGAAGGCTTGACCGTCGACGCCCCGGAAGCACTCAAAGCAGACTCTTCCACCTCCCTCCGAGTCGTTGCAGTTCCCGCAACCAACGCCTCCTGGACTCTTAGTTCGGCTGACTTCATCAATGCCTCTCAACTCGCCAACCAATGCGAGGCGCGTGCCGTTCTGATGCTCGGGCCCGAGTCAAGTTCGCTAAGTTCTTCCGCGCTCAGCGAACTTGCCAATGCCGTCCTCGCCTCCCCCACCGACTTGGCTGTTCCGCGCTTCGACCTGCCCCCTCACACGGGATTGGTGACCTCCGCCATCGTGTACCCGCTTACCCGCGCGCTTTTCGCGTCGCGTGTTCGCTTTCCTGTTGCAGTGGACCTTGGTCTTTCCCTTCGAATGGCGAAACGCCTCGCTGGCGCCGCTCAGCGCCTGGCCGCCGCAAACCAGGGTGAAGCGCCCCTTTGGGTGGTTAATGAGGCCGCAGTTGCCGGGTTCAACGTAGACCAATTTGACGTCGGCCCTCGCATCCAACCACAACCAGCCGTTGGCGATCTCAAAACCATCCTCCCCCAGATCATCGGATCTCTGTTCTCTGACATCGATGCAAAGGCGGCATTTTGGCAGCGATCGCGCAGGTTGCCGCCCGCGCTCGACACCAAGCCAACAATAGTGCCACGAATGTCGTCCACCGATGCAGCTGCGGAAATTGCATCGATGGTGCAGACGTTTCGACTCGCCGTTACTGACCTTCGCGAGATATGGAGCTTGTTCCTGCCGCCCAACACGTTGCTTGGAATCAAGAGACTCTCCGAGGCGGAAGCTGAAGCATTCCGCATGCCTGATAACCTCTGGGCCCGCATTGTCTTCGACTTCCTGCTCGCATACCGTCTCAGAACCATTAACCGCGGACACCTGCTCGGTGCGATGATCCCGCTCTACCTTGCGTGGGTGGCAAGCCATCTCAATATCGTTGCAACGGACACAGACCCTGAAAGCCACATCGAGATGACCGCCGCTGCCTTTGAGGTTGAAAAAACCTATCTGGTATCGCGTTGGCGATGGCCAGACAGATTCAATCCGTGATTTCTCTCGATTGATTTTCATTTCAGGTACGAAACACGTGAGTCGATTCAAGGAGTGAGTGCCATGCAAAGCTTTCAGCCATCAATGCTTGGGTTACATCTGTATCAGTTCCCTCAGACACTCGCGGCCGGCAACTCATCAATCTGGCATAATATGACCGATGCTCTCGATCAGTCGTTCTACCGCGCCCTCACGCTGATCATCGCAATCCTGCCCGGAATCCTTGCTTTCATTCTCGCCTTGGTTGTCTTTTCTCTAATCGGAATGGGTCTTTCCGCGCTGCTGCGGCGTGGACTGACCGCTGCCAGGATTGATGATCGGCTGGACCGCGGCAAGACCAATGGCGGCGGAACCATATCCACATCCCCCTCCGCTCTCATTGCTCGCGCTGCATTCTGGGCCATGGTATTGCTCGGACTCATCATAGGCGTCTCGGCGTTCGACGCGTCATTGGCAACTCTGCCGGGCTCACTCATGTCCCACCTTACTGAAGTCGTAGGTGCTGTCTTTCTCCTCATCGCCGGCACCCTCATCGCACGCTTCCTCGCACGTTCGGTTCTAATTGAAGCTGTGAATTCTCAAATCCATTACGCGCGACTCTTATCTCTCGGCGTCAAATGGCTCGTGTTCGTTCTCACTGGCGCCATGGTCCTCAACCATCTCCAGATCGGAGGGAATGTCGTTGACCTGGCATTCGGCATTCTATTCGGCGGCATTGTCTTGACGATCGTTCTCGCCGTAGGCCTTGGCTCCCGTGACTTTGTCAGCCGTTCACTGGAGAGTCATGACGATCGCTTCAGCGAGCGCACCACTGCAACTCCGGCTACTCCAATCAACAGCAATGGCGACCCCATCAGGCATTTCTGAGAGCCTCTCGATGGTTGGGAGTTCCCATTGTCATGGCGGCCAGCCCAAACACAAGTCTTTCTTCCATTCGCGGGCAATGAGTCACAGTTCGCACGAAGAAGGTCGGCGATTCGCGGCGCGGCAAGCTCGAATCAAACCTCAATCTTCTGCCTGCAAGCGAATCATCTCGAAATGCCCGATCGCTGCTCAATCCGCTCCACAAATGCTGGAGCCGTTACCTGTCACAAGTCCGCCGAGTGGAATGTGGCTGTTCCAAATTGCTCGCGAAACCAACGCAAGTTCGTTTAGAACAGAA
>JANXQR010000076.1 GCA_025353435.1 Acidobacteriota bacterium
CGGCAGCAACCGTAACACGCAGCTCAAGGTGGACTTCCAGTTCTAAGCTAGTTGCAGTTTCCAACCAAGAAGGGCGCCCTGACGGGCGCCCTTCTTGCATTTATGGAGTTGGTGGAACAGGGATGCTGGCGTGCTGCTGCGCCTTTTAAACAGATCGGCTGACTTCGGCCTCAGTATTCTCAGCGGGCTGCGATGAAGTCTGGACCTGCATGAAGGTCAAGGCGCGCGCGATGTAGCTTTTCAGATCGCGACGGTGCACAACAGCGTCGAGGAAGCCCTTTTCTAGGAGGAACTCGGAGCGCTGGAAGCCTTCAGGGAGCTTTTGGCGAATGGTCTGCTCGATAACGCGTGGGCCGGCAAAGCCGATGAGAGCGCCGGGTTCGGCAATATTGAGATCGCCAAGCATGGCGAAACTCGCGGTGACGCCGCCGGTGGTGGGATCGGTGAGTATGCAGATGTAGGGCACGGCCGCGTCGTCAAGCTGCCCGAGGGCGGTGGAGATTTTGGCCATCTGCATGAGGCTCACAACGCCTTCCATCATGCGGGCTCCGCCTGATGCGGCCACGATGATGAGCGGTTTGCGGCCGAAGCGCGCGCGATCGACGGCGCGGGCAATGGTCTCTCCGACCACTGCGCCCATGGAGCCCCCGATGAATGCGTATTCCATGGCGCTTATCACGACGTCATGCTCGCCGAGCTGGCCGACGGCATTGAGGATCGCGTCGTCGAGGCCGGTCTCTTCCTGGGCTTTGCGCAGGCGCTGCTTGTAGGGCTTTACGTCAGTGAAATTGAGCGGGTCAGTGGAGCGCAGGCCGCCATCGACAATATCGTAACCGGGCTCAAGCAGCAGTTCGATGCGCTGGCGCGCGCCCATTTTGAAGTGGTGCTGGCACTTGGGACAGACATTGAGGTTGGCGGCGAGATCGGCCTTAAAGATGGCCTGCCGACAGCCGAGGCACTTGACCCACAGGCCGTCGGTGCGGACCCTGCGGCTGTCAATTGGTTCGGTACCTGACGGCTCGGGCTCGTAATCGCCACTCTCTCGTTTAAACCAGGACATCGGACCTCACTTGAAGACGATGGATACGCCCGAAGGGGACCAGGCGATCGCTAACGGCTCCATCAATATTCTATGCCGCGCTGGGCAAGAATGCCCTTTTGATAGGCGTGTTTCACTTCGCGCATCTCGGTGACCGTATCCGCCAGGTCAACCAGCAATGGGTGGGCGTTGCGGCCGGTGAGGATGACGTTGACCATCTCGGGACGCGCGCGCAGGGTTTCGGCGACCTGGGCTGGATCGAGCATGCCATAGCCGATAGCGTAATTGATTTCGTCGAGCACGACCAGGTCCCAATCGCCGGAAAGAATGGCTTCGCGAGCCTCGGCCCATGCGGCTTCGACCATGCGGATGTCCTCTGGATCGGTCTCTGCGCCGCCGACTTTTACGAAGCCGCGTCCCATCTGCTTGAGGACGAAGTTTTCGCCGAAGGATTGGACCGCGTCCAGTTCGCCATAGTGCCAGGAGCCCTTGAGGAATTGGAGCATAAGCACGCGCATGCCATTGCCCACGGCACGTAACGCTGTTCCCAGCGCCGCTGTGGTCTTGCCCTTGCCCGGGCCGGTATTGATAAGGATTAATCCGCGACGAGAATCGGTCATATCAAGAACAGTGAAAAACGAAGAAGTGAGCAAGTGCCGCTACCAGAATACAGGGTGTGGAGGGCTAGTGTCCGGTGTGGTACGGGTGTCCGGCGAGGATGGTGAAGGCACGGTAGACCTGCTCGGCAAGGACCAGGCGGGCCAGTGCATGGGCGAGTGTGACGGTCCCCAGCGAAAGCAGGAG
>JANXQR010000117.1 GCA_025353435.1 Acidobacteriota bacterium
GAGAGCCATGGGTTCGGATTCGCTTCGATCACATACACCTCGCCCTTGGTCGAAATGCGCATGTCAATGCGCCCGTAATCGCGAAGCTTGACCGCGCGATACGCCTTGATCGCGATCTCGGAGAGTTTGGTTACGGTTTCCTCATCGAGGTCTTCAGCGATCGACGATTTCGTCAGCTTGTAGGCTTCGGTATCCTTATCGAATTTCACCTCCTGGCTGGCGATTCTGGGCATGCCCTTGGGAAGTCTCGAAAGGTCAAGCTCCACGAGTGGAAGCACATAAGCATTCTCGTAATTACCGAGGATGGAAGCGTAGATTTCGCGTCCTTCGATGTACTCCTCGATCAACGCGGGAGAATCGAATTCCGTTTGTATATAGGAGATGCGCTCCATCAACTCCTTCACGCTGTTAACAACGGCGTCGGAATCGATGCCGATCGATCCATCTTCTGAGGTGGGTTTGACGATCAGTGGGAACGAGATGTCATGAGCGTGGTCGATGTTGCCGCGATAGGCTGTCGCGAACCAGGGCGACTGAATCCCGTAAAAAGCGAACATTATCTTGGCGACTGACTTGTCCTGCGCAAGCATGTTGGCGTGCGGCCCCGCACCGGTGTAGGGAATATCGAGCAAATCGAGGAACGCGGTGACGTGCATATCCTTGGTGTCATCGCCCGCATAGGATTCGGTGAGGTTGAAAATGAGATCGGCGCCACATTTGGCGAGTCCAAGCAGTGATTGCGGGCGGCCATCGAGAACGTAATACGACGGCTCATGACCGAGCTTTTCCAAGGCCTCGAAGATCTCTTCGCGGTCATGCTTTACCGGCTTCTTCTTTCGTTTCTTCTGTCCTTTGCGCGGCGCAGGGGCATCTTCCTGCACTTCAGCAGGGTCATCTTCCCACAAGTCGTAAAGCACAGTGATTTTCAAATTCTTTCCAGTCATGCGATCTCCAATCGGAGTAGCGGCAGTTTCCGCACACCTCAGGGATGAATGAACTTCCCACGGGTCAGGTAATTCATTGAGAGTGCGGTTGTGTACACCGTGAACTCCGTGAGGTACTCGGATTCGCGTCGAACATCCACGCGCAGGCCGAGGTCCTCGACACGCTTGCAGATGGCTTCCACCAGCTGTTTGACGATTGGCCGTTGCACGCCGCTCCAATACGCAACCTTGTCGATAATGGGCTTGCGATGCTGATGTAGCAACTCTTGTGCAGGCCGAACGCCGTTACGGCGCTTGGGAGAGATGTTGAAGATATCGGCCAGGTCGGTATCCAGGGCGAGTTCCTGCACGGGAATCTCTTCCGGCAGGCTAAGGTGATAGAACTCGCCGACCGTTGATTCCATTTCGTCGACGGTGATGTCTGTGCGGCCGCGACGCCGTGTGGGTTCGACATCTCCGATTTTGCGCGCCACGCCATCGACATATTGGAGCTTGGTCAGCGCATCCCAACCCTGGTAGCGCTTTCGCCATTGCGAGCGCGGCGTGAGCCAGACCGCAAACGTTTCCGCAAAATCTTCATCGGGATGTTTTTGCGCGTACCACCCGGCCATGTGGCGAACATACTTTCGCGAGAACGGAATGGGACGATAGCTGTCACGATAGGCGCGGCGAAACGGTCCGAATAGATCGCGCCACTCAGCCGACTTGTATAGCTGGTACGCGTAGTTGAATGCGTGCCCAGCCTCATGACGCATGTACATCATGATCTCGCGAGCGTCTTCAAGGTCGTTCATCTCGCGCTCAAGCTGCGCCAGGTCGGGGTTGGCCAGATAGAACGGAATGCCGATGACGGGCTCGCCAGAGGGGCATCCCCATTCGTCAGTGAGATAACAAAGTGGGCGAAACTTGTGGATGCCCTTGGCTTCCAGTTCGCGATATAGCTGCTGGACGAATCGTTCCAGCGGAGAGCCTTCGAGCTTGAGCCCGAGTTCGCGAATGGGCTTGGCAAGTATCTCCTGGAATTCCGTTCGGGTTTGCTCGAAATTGCGCACGGGGCTATTCAGAGTTCTATACCACTGGACCAGATTTAGCACGGCAAGCCGTATCGCTTATGCAAACAGCGTTGTCAGCATTCCTAATTCTAGAGCGGTGGTTTCACAAGCGAGTTTTGCGCCGCACAAGGCTCAGCGCCTGTGGTCATCGACGATCCACGGAGGCAGCCAAGTTAGATTTCGATCGTGCCTTGAAGGTACAGGCGTGCACTGCCGACTATCTTCACGCGATCGCCGACCAGAGTGCACTGCAGTTGTCCGCCGCGGGCACTGAGTTGTTGGGTATGGAAGGTTTGCTTGCCCAGCCGACCCGCCCAGTAGGGAGCCAGCGTGCAATGAATGGAGCCGGTTGCGGGATCCTCATCGATGCCCTCCGACGGTGAAAAAAGCCGGCAGACGTAATCCACGCCGCCCTCGCCGGGAGAGGTAACAATGGTCCCGCCATTCTCGATGTTGAGTTTGGCAAGAGCGGAAATGTCGGGCGAGAGCGCGCGCACTTGCTCGGCATGATCCACCACCACGAGGTAATCGCGCGATTTCATGACCAGCGCCGCTTTCAAACCGAGGGCCGGCAACAGACCGGCTGGCGTCTCACAGGGTTGCGGTGGCCAGGCGGGAAAGTCCATTTCAAAGCTGTCTTGATTTTGAGCGAGAGTGTCCTGAGCCATAGTGTTCTGCGCGACGGTCAAAATGCCGCTGCGGGTGTGGAATCGCACCGGCCACGCGTTGTGTTTCCGCAGTGCGAGCACGAAGGCGGACGCCAGGGTCGCGTGCCCACAAAGGATGTCCTCGATTGTGGGTGTAAACCAGCGCAAGTCGAAATCACCATCAGCGCGAGGAACAACAAAGGCGGTCTCGCTGTGGCGGTTTTCGGCAGCAATTTTCTGCATGACGCTGTCGGCGAGAAAAGCGGGAAGGATGCAGACCCCCGCCGGGTTGCCCGCGAAGAGCTCGGTGGTGAAAGCATCAACGTGGTAGTACGGAATTGCCATGCGGTGGGCCTCAAGAAGGGCGCTTCAGATTAGAAGGGCAACTCAGGGTTGAAATCTCAGGCGCGACCGCCGCCGCGGGAGTAGTCGCCGGACTTGCCGCCGGTCTTTGATTCAAGCTGCACGGCGCGGATGACGATGGATTTGTCGAGCGCCTTGGTCATGTCATAGACCGTGAGCGCGGCGACCGAGGCTGCCGTGAGCGCTTCCATTTCCACGCCGGTTACGCCGAAGGTGGCGGCGGTGGCGGTGATGCGCACGCCGTTGCCCTCAATGCGCGCCTGCACGTCGACGTGTGTCAGCGGCAGCGGGTGGCACATGGGGATCAACTCGGAGGTGCGTTTGGCGGCTTGAATGCCGGCGAAGCGCGCCACCTCGAGCGGATCACCCTTGGGGTTCTGCGGCAGCGATGCGAGCACGGCTGCGGAGAGCTCTACGAAGGCCGATGCAGTCGCAGTGCGCTGCGTAGGTTGCTTGGCGCTCACATCGACCATGGATGCCTGGCCGCCTTCGTCATAGTGCGAGAGCTTCGACTGCTCCGGTGGCGTGGGATTCTGGCCGGATTGTGGATTCAGGGGCATGCGGGTCCTTAGAAGACTGATCCTTAAAAAAAAACGATGCGGACGAGTTCGCCGGCAGGGATGAGAGTTGTGCCTTCCGGCACGGCGAGGAAGCAGTTGGATCGGGCAAAGGCGGCGAGATCGCCGGAACCCTGCCAGTTGACCGGCGCTACTTCAAGCGGCGCGCCGCTGAACGGATGGAACATGCATGCCGACGGGATGAAGCGCGTGAGGTCTGGCTTTCCTTTGACATCACGAGTCAGGCGGGCGAGGGCAAAGCGCGGGCTGACTTCGCGGCTTCCTGAGAGCGCTGCCAGAATTTGCACGGCGAAAAGGAGAAATGTGGCGGCTGACGAGATGGGGTTTCCGGGAAGGCCGAATACTTGCACGAATTTCGCACCTGCGCTGCGCGGGATTTCGCAATAGACAAGCGGCTTGCCAGGCTGAATGCGTACGCCGGTGAAGTGAACGTGCGCGCCGAAGCGGGCGAGAGCGGGTTCGACGAGGTCGAATTTTCCAGCCGAAACGCCGCCGGAGATGAGCGCCATGTCGGCCCAGAGAGCTTCCTTGATGGCGGATTCAATGGCGCCCGCTTCATCCTTGGTGGTGGGCAGAAGCCAGGGGTCTCCGCCGGCGGCACTCACGAGGGAGGCAAGCATGGCGGCGTTGGAGTTGCGGATTTGGCCGGCAGCTGGATTCTCAGTAACGGCGACGAGTTCATCGCCTGTGGTGAGGATGGCGACGCGAGGTTTTACGAAGACATTGATGGCACCATAGCCGCAGGAAGCGGCGGCTGCAATGTGGGCCGCGGTGAGGCGGGTTCCGGGAGAGGCAATCTCATCGCCCGTCTGGGCTTCGGCGCCTTCGGGAACGACATTTTCGCCGGGATCGAGAGTGCGGTCGGTAGCGAGCCGGATCTTGCCTTCCAAATTCTCTACGTGCTCCAGCATCACCACGGCGTCGGCGCCTTCGGGCACGGCTGCGCCGGTCATGATCTCCCAGACGGAGTTTTGCGGGAGGGGGCCAACGGGTGGATCACCCGCGCGGATAGAGCCGGCGACGGTCAGCGGCTCATGGGACGCTGCTTCCGCGGCGCGGCAGGCAAAACCGTCCCGAGTGGAGCGGGGGAAGGCGGGCATGTTGCGGTCAGCGCGGAGGGACTGTGCGAGTACGCGACCGTAGGCGGCAGCGATTGTCACGCTGTCGACAAGGTGCGGGCGGTTGAGGACTTCTGACGCTCGCGACCGAACGAGGGCCGCAGCTTCGTCATAACTGGGCAGGCCGGTGGTCATGGAATGAATTGTAGAAGAGCAGACGGCGGAAGACATGTGACAGATTGGGATTAGCCGGAGTTGTGAAACAAGAAGGGCGCCCCATGCGGAGCGCCCTTCGTGTTCGCGTTTGTGAGAAGGGTGATTACGACTTCTTGCCGGCCTTGAACGACGAGTTGATCTTCTGCCCGGCCTGGTCGAGGATGCCCTTGGCATCCACGGCATACGGCCCAGTTGGTGCCAGGTCGAGATACTTTTGATACGCCTCGGCGCATCCCGGAGGTAGCACGATCTTCTGCGTCTTCGGGTCGATGGTGGCGTTGCCTACCAGGCCCTGACCCTTGAGGTAATAGAGCAAGGCATTGTTGGGATCGACGGCAATGGCCTTGTCTGCGGCCGCCACCTGTGCCGTGGCGTTGCCCATCTGGAAGAAGATGACAGCCTGGTTCTTGAGGTACAAGCTTGCCGACGCGGGATTGGCCTTGGCTGCCTGATCATACGCGTCGTTGGCCTCTTGCACCTTGCCTGCGCGTGCGTAGGCTTCGCCGAGACCGCTTTGCGACAAACCCTGAACCTCCGGAGTGGGCTTTTTCGACGCCGTCTCGACGTCGAGTGCCTTCTTGAAGGAAACAACCGCGTCGTCGTATTCCTTGAGGCCGAGCTGTGTCTGCCCCAGCCGCGCCCACAGGATGGAGGCATCCGGCTTGGCAGCCGTGTCCTGCTTCATGAGGTTTTCAGCGTCGGTAAATTTCTGGGTCTTGATTTCGGCGATTTTGGCGTCGAGATCAGCCTTTTTGGCGCTGGCGCCCAACTGCTGAGCTGCGGTGGCCGCTGCGCCGTCGGCATCGTGGATGTCTGCCGCAACCTGCTTGAGATCGGCGTTGAGGCGCTTAATGACCTCGTTGGACTTGAGTGCCTGGGAGTTCTTCGCCTTGGTTTCTTCAAGCTGCTTCTGCACATCGGGCGGCAGGTTCTTGACGAACTCCGGACGGCTCATATCGACGTCCTGCTCGGTGGTCTGGCCGACGACGATTTTGATGTTGTCGAAGCGATCGACCTGCTTGTCCTTGGGCGTGTCGACCTGCCGGAAGATGAGGGTGTAGGTTCCGGGAGGCGCTTCGCCGGAATACTCGCCGTTGGCGTCGACAGGGAAGGTGGCTTTGTCGTCTCCGGGGCCGGTGGAGAGGCTGACCGATCCGTTGATCTGGGCCACGCCTACGGGATTGGTGACTTTGCCATGGATTTTGCCCATTGGCTTATCCGACGCTGCTGGCGCCACCTGCGCGAATACGGGCGCGACGGCCAAAGCCATCAGGCTGAGCCAAATTGAGAGGGTGCGTTTCATGTGTTCTTCTCCTTGGGAGCGGCGCGATCGAACTGCCCGCGGGCTCAAATCATTCCAAACTTCAAAAACCAAACCGGCACGGCATGCAACGGCGGGACAGGGCGAGGCGCAGGCGAAGTAGTGAAGGGTCCCGCTGACCGTTCAACCAGCACAGCCAAAGTTAAACCAACGGCAAACCTCAGCACAAGGGAAAGCGCAGTGTATCCATGCCATGCACCTGTTGGAGTTGCTGGTTGCAGGCGCAAGTTGCTTGCTAGGAGCTGGAAAACCAAGCTCCCACCGAAGTTGCGGTGTCAACGAAAAATGGTAGCGTGTTGAGGCCCTGGGCGATTGTGGCGTGGATCACATCCTAAAATAGACCCATGACGATCACGATTCGTCCGGCCACGCGAGCGGATGTGGGACAGATTCTGGCGTTTGTCCAGGCGCTGGCGGAGTATGAACGGGAACCGAACGCGGTGAAGGCGACGGAAGCCGACCTGCTCGAGCACGGTTTTGGCGAGAGCCCCTATTTTGCCTGCCTGATTGCGGAACTGGATGGGATTCCGGCCGGATTTGCGCTCTATTTCTTTGACTATTCGACATGGCTGGGGCGGCCGGGGCTCTACCTGGAGGACCTGTTTGTGCTTCCCGAGCAGCGTGGAGCGGGCGTAGGCAAGGCGCTGCTGCAGCGGCTGGCAGCAGTTGCGCTGGAGAAAGGTTGTGCCCGCATGAAGTGGGAGGTGCTGGACTGGAATACCCCGGCCATCGACTTCTACAGTGCCATGGGAGCGGAGATTCAGAAGGAATGGCTCAACGTACGGTTGAGCGGTGACGCGCTGCGGAGGCTGGCCGGGGTGGAGGCAGGCGAATTGACGGAGAGGTCAGGGTCCAATTGACGATTCGCGTCATTGGAGGAGGGCTCGCGGGACCGGAAGCGGCGCTGACGGCGGCGCGGTTTGGCTGCGACGTTGAGCTCTACGAAATGCGGGCGATGGTCGACGGACAGCCTCGATTGACCCCCGCGCACCAAACCACGGAGTTCGGAGAGCTTGTCTGCTCGACCTCGCTCAAGAGCGAGTCGCCAAATACCGCGCCGTGGCTGCTGAAGCAGGAGATGCGTCGCGGAGGGTCGGCGCTGTTGCGGATCGCCGATGAGTGCGCAGTTCCGGCCGGGCATGCGCTGGCGGTCGATCGCGTCGAGTTTTCACGGCGGATTGCGGAGGCGATTGCAGCCGAGCCGCGCATCCGGGTGATTCGCGAAGAAGTGACGCACCTCGACGAGAATGTGCTGACGATTTTGGCCACGGGTCCCCTCACGAGCGACGCCTTGAGCCGCGAAATCCAGCGCATCACTGGCTCTGACCACCTGGCGTTTTACGATTCGATTTCCCCGATCGTCGACGCAGAAACCATCGACATGGACCGCGTGTACTTCGCAGCGCGCTGGGACAAGGGCACGCCCGACTACATCAATTGCCCCATGAATCGCGCGGAGTACGACCGCTTTCTCGATGCTTTGATTGCGGCAGAAGCGGCGGAAGCGAAGGAATGGGAGAAGCTCGATTATTTCGAAGGCTGCCTTCCCATTGAGATTCTGGCGCGGCGCGGACGGGACACGCTGCGCTTTGGGCCGATGAAGCCGGTGGGGTTGCGCGATCCACGCACAGGGCAAACGCCATGGGCCGTGGTGCAACTCCGCAAAGAGAATCTGCGCGCCGACAGCTACAACCTTGTCGGGTTCCAAAATCACCTCAAGTGGGGCGACCAGGCAAAGGTGCTGCGTTTAATTCCAGGACTCGAGAATGCGAAGTTCCTGCGCTATGGGCAGATTCATCGCAACACCTACATTTGCGCGCCCGTGCTGCTTAACGAACGCCTGGCATTAAAGTCGCGGGAGGGGACCATGTTTGCAGGCCAGCTTTCCGGCGTCGAAGGCTATACCGAGTCAATTGGTACAGGCATGCTGGCGGGCATGTACGCAGCCCAATTAATGCGAGGGGAGGAGCCGGTGGCGCTGCCGCGGTCGACGGCGCTGGGATCACTGGTGCACTACATCACGCATGCGGACCCAAAGCATTTTCAACCGGCCAATATCACGTTTGACCTGCTGGAGCCGCTTGACGAAGAGGTTCGCAAAAAGGTGCGCGACAAAAAGGAGCGTCACCGCATGCAATGCGACCGCTCCCTTGCGGCGTTCGACGCGTGGTGGAGTGCCATGTCGAATTCGACGGCGGAACTTAGCGCTTAAACCCTGCGTAGTTAATGTGGTACGCTGCCCTCGCTGGAAAGGTGTGATATGCGCTCCTACTCTGCCTCCGATTCCGTTTCGGTTGCCGTTCAACGCACCAGGGATTTCCTCTTCAGGCCCTTCAACTGGGGAACCTTTTTGAAGCTTGGCCTGGTCGCGATCCTCACCGAGGGTTTGGGAACGAATTCGCGGTCCTCGTCCAAAGGTGGTCAACATTCGTCGGGTAGTGGACCCATGTTCTCTCCTCCGTTCGACACCTCTGCAGCAAAAATTGCCGTGATTGTTGCGGCTATTTTGCTCACAATTGTTGTGGCGGTTTTCCTGTTCTATCTGGTCACGCGTCTGCGGTTTGCTTTCTTTCATTGCCTGGTGCACAACGTGAAAGAGATTCGTCCCGGCTGGCGCATCTATCGAGAGCCGGCAACGCGATTCTTCTGGCTCAACATCGTGGTGGGACTCTGCTACCTGATGCTGGTGGTTTTGATCGCGCTTCCCTTCATCTCCGGATTCTGGCGCCTGTTTCACGAGATGCCACCAGGCGGCCATCCTGACTTCGGATTGCTCATTGGCCTGGTGTTGCCGCTGATTCCGATCATCCTTCTGTTGGTGCTGATTGGATTTTTGGCTGACCTGATCATGCGCGACTTGATTCTGCCGCATTACGCGCTGGAAAATGCCACGGCCGGCGAAGCATGGGGCTGGGTGTGGCGTTCCATCGTAGACGAGAAGAGGCAATACTTTGTTTACGTGCTGCTGCGCGTGGTGCTTCCCATTGTGGCGGCGATCGGCCTCTTCATCGTGTTGCTTATTCCAGGGCTGGTGCTGGCAGGCGCGCTTGGCGCGATTGTGTACGCGATTCACTCATCCTTCGCGGCCTCCACGGGCGCATCCGCGGTTGTCGGCATTCTTCTGCAGGCATTCTTCGGCGTGCTTGCATTCTTCTTCCTGTTGGTGGCCAGCATTTGCCTCGGAGGTCCCGTAAGCACGTGGGTGCGCGAGTACGCCCTGACGTTTTACGGCGGCCGCTACCAGGTACTGGGAGACCTGCTCTACCCACCGGCATTCGGAGACTGAAGCGAATGTGGTGCCCCAGAAGTTCTTAATCTTATAGGGTTGTCATTCTGAGCGAACGGGGCCCCAAACGTCTTTCAGTTCCGGGGTCCCCAAAGAGCGGTCTTTGCTCTTTGGGGTGGAGGTTGGGGGTGGTGAGCCGAAGAATCTGCTGCTGTTCTTGCATTTGCTTTTGCGGTGCAAACTCATCACGATCAGAGGGTGCCCCCGGTCCCTCGCATTTGGGGACCGGGGATACCACACTAGCCTCAAGACTCAAACCGGAAAACGTACCACGCCGCGCCGTTGACCAGCCTCCGAGCAGGCAACTGACTCTCGCCAGTAAAGCTTTCAATGGCCTGTTGCCAAAACTGACAGGCTGCGGAATTCGATTCCATGACGCGGATCTGCAACCTGCCGGGGAATCGCTCGAAAGCCAAATGAGCGAATCGCGTTCCGGCTCCATGACGGCGATACCCGCGCAGAACAAAGAACTCCGCCATATCCCAGTGCGCTTCACCCCCCACAGCCGGGGTTTGCTGCCTGACGAGTGCGAAGCCCGCCCACGTGCCATCGACGGCGGCAAGAAAAGGAAAGCGGCCGGATTCGGACCAGTAGAGATCAAGGTCAGGATAGTGAAATCTGCCATCTCCATCGACATGCAGGGGAATCATCTCGCTGAAGTCGTGCATGTAGAGTTGCAGCAGGTTGGAGAGGATCGGCTCCTGTTCCCGCGTGGCGGGTACGAGATCGATTTGCACTTCATCGGTGCGGAATTTGGTCAAGCTTGGCCTCACCTAGTTTGAGCTTAACCGGAATTCTGTGACTTTTCTGAATCGAGATGCCGAGGGTGCCCCCGGTCCCTCGCATTTGGGGACCGGGGATACCACAAACCTCGCCCTCCCAAAACACGCTGTCTTCCTGAACGCCTGTGACTGTTTGAATCGCGGTACCGAGGGTGCCCCACCCTCAGCGCGTCTTTGTTTTTGCGCTTAGGGTGGGATACCGCAACCCCAAACCTCCTGAAGAACTGTCTTCCTGAGCGGAGCGCAGCGGAGTCGAAGGATCTGCGTTTGTTTTTCGTAATCTCCGCATCGGCGCCCACTCGCCCGCTTCACACCGCACCACATTCGCTGTCATCCTGAAGCGCAGTGAAGGATCTGCCCAAAAATTCGGCTAAGCCCTTTAGATTTCACGACGCATGGACCCTCCGAATCTTTATGGTCTTGGGTGGGGTTTCTAAGCCCATGTATGACTGCGGTTGCTCTTTTTAATTTCCGCATCGGCGGTCACTCGCCTTCCTCACACCACCCACGCGCGTTGTCATCCTGAAGCACAGCGAAGGACCTGCGGTTGTTCTTGGTAACCTCCGCATTGGCGGCAGTACGACCGGAACTAGCTGAGACTCAGGGAAACGTTCGAGAAGCCGACTAGTCAGGACTAATCTGCCGTCGATGAGTGCTTTGGCGATTTTGCGTAAACCAAGAATTCCCGGGCCACATGCGCGTATTTGGGACCTATCCGAAGAAGTCTCCTGAGGTTTTGTAAATCTCATCGATCAACCGATGTTGCCGTAAAGCATCCTTGAAGTTGCTGGCTTCAGATGTGCCGTTTTTCTTGTCGTTTGCGTACGCGGCATAGAGGTACGCCAGGTCTTGCGCGCTTACGTCGAGGCCCGACTTGGCAAGTGATTGATACTGATCGGGGATGGGCAGTGACGAGAAGGTGGTCGCCTCGCCTTTCATGCCCTCGATGGCGTTGTCATCCTTGTTTTCGAAGGCACGCGGATTAGTGATTCTCAAAACTCCATCGATTCCAGTGATGTCGATCTGGAGGCCGGTACGATGCTTCTGGCCACCCTCGATCTGAATAGAGAACAATCCGCCATCCTGCAGGGTGCCAATAGCCATCACCTCGTTTGGATTGGTGCTGGGGATTTTCTCCCCTGTTTCAGCGACGGTGAAGAAGGGAAACTGAGTCTCGATGACGGCAGTGAGTTTCTTCGGGAAGCCTACGGATCGATAAAGCATGTCACCGAAGTGGGCGACGTACACAGACAGAACATGCGAGAAATTCGACGTGTGGAATGCCCAGCCGTATTTGCCCGGCATGGTGTCGGGGAAGGCGTCGACGTTGACCGTCATGTGAACACCGCGAATCTTACCGACGTAGCCTTGCTTGACCAAGTCGCGGGTATAGCGTGCGCTCGGCCCCATGCGGCGTTGAAGGCCTACGATGTGCCTCACGCCCTGTGATTCGGCCAAGTACAAAAGCTCTTCTGAATCTCTTGTGTTTGTGGAGAGCGGCCATTCGCAGTAAACATCTTTGGCTGCCGCTATGGCCTGCTTCACCAAACGAGCGTGTTCCGGAGCAGGTGCTACAACCGCTACCAGATCCACATCAGAATGGTTGATAAGCGACTGCTCGTCTCCAAAGGCATGCTTGATATGGAACTGCTTTGCGGTTTCTTCAGCCGTCTCCCTTTTCCGGTTTGATACGGCCACGACCTCGAAATCCTCCAAAGTTTTTAGAGCTGGGATATGTCCATACTTTGCCCAGCCGCCCGCTCCAATGATCCCAACACGAATCTTTCCGCCGCCCATCGCTTGTTCTCCCTGGTCAAAGCCTAAGCCTTGACACATATGTCAATGTCAAGTGACGCTAGAAACATGCTCATCGGAGAACTATCGACTCGGACCGCTGTCAGCACCCGCGCCCTGCGTCACTACGAGAAGCTCGGGATGCTTCAATGTGAGCGAGGAAAAAACGGATACCGCAACTATGGTGCGGTGTCCGTGGAGTGGGTGAAGTCGATTCAGTTCCTTCTTTCGTCTGGCCTGAACCTTGCAATTATCGCTCAGATCCTACCTAGTCGATCCTGAAATACCAACAAAAGACCTATAAAACCTGATGAAACGCGGCATTTGTTGCTCTAGAATTCCTTTGAAGGCATGGAAAATGCCTTGGAAGCTGGGGAAAAACGATGCAGCCCAAGCGCGAGCCGGAGCAGCCACAGCGGGAGTTGTTTCAGATCGATCTGGAGCAGTTGATTGACATGAGCCATGCGCTGGTTCGTCTCGGTGATGTCATCGACTGGCAGTCGTTCGAACGGACTCTGGGTGGCACCTATCATCCCAGTCAGGGCGCGCCCGGCATCTCGACGCGTCTGATGGTTGCTCTTCATTATCTGAAGTATCAGCATGACCTGAGCGATGAAGATGTTGTTGCCTTATGGGTCGAAAACCCTTACTGGCAGCACTTCAGCGGCATGAAGCATTTTCAGCACCGGATGCCGATCGATCCTTCGAGCATGACGCGGTGGCGCAAGCGTCTGGGCGATGCCGGGGCGGAGCAAATGCTTCGCGCGACGATTGAAGCGGGCATGAAGATGCGCGTGATTCGTCCTGCTGAGTTAAGGCGCGTCAACGTGGATACGACGGTGGAGACCAAGGCTATTCGTTTTCCCACCGATGCCAGACTGTACCAGCGCATGCGCGAGCGGTTGGTAAAGGCCGCACGTGCTGAAGGGCTGACGATCAAGCAGAGTTATCGGCATGTGGGCCGCCGCCTGCTGATGCAGTCCAGCCGTTATGCCCATGCCCGCCAGATGAAACGTGCTCGTGCCTGCACGCGCAAACTGAAAACCCAACTGGGGCGCGTTATTCGGGAAGTCGAGCGCCAGACCGAAGAACCACCCGTGAAGCTCGACAAGTTACTTCAGACGGCGCATCGAATCTACGAACAACAGAGGCAAGACAAGGACAAGATTTACTCGGTGCATGAACCTGAAGTGCAGTGCATCGCCAAGGGCAAGGCGGGCAAGCCGTATGAGTTTGGCAACAAGGTGAGTGTCGCAGTAACCAGTCGTGGTGGATGGTTCGTCGGCGTGAAGAGCTTCACTGGAAATCTCTATGACGGCCACACGCTGGCTGCACAGATGAAGCAAGTCGAAAGCATGATCGCCAATCAGGTGAGCGAGGCGTACGTTGATATGGGCTATCGAGGCCACGACTATGACGGCGCGGTCACCGTGCATGTTGACAAGAGACGAAGAGGGCGTACATCGCAAGCGCGATGGCGATGGATGAAACGCCGTGCCGCGGTCGAACCAAGCATCGGACATCTGAAGAACGAACACAGGTTGGAACGTAATCGGCTGAAGGGTACTGCCGGAAATGAGATCAACGCGATCCTGGCAGCCGCCGCGATGAACTTCCAGAAGCTCCTGAGAGCCTTTCCGCGCACTTTTCTGTACTGCCTGATGCAGCTATGGAACGGCTTGATCGATCTCAATGGCCCGGGAAATAGAAATACTCAACTTCAATTTGCCTGAAAATCACTTTTTCAGGATCGACTAACTAGCAAGGATGCACAGATGGTGCGCGCCGCCTATCCAACGATGGAGCTAATCGCCCGGTTTGTTATCGTGCCGCTGGCCTTTGCTTCGCTACTAAGCGGCCTCATCCAGTCACTCGGCACTCCGTGGGGTCTGTTCCGGCACTATTGGGTTCTGGTGAAGCTCTTGCTAACCGTCTTTGCGACGGTCGTTTTGCTGAAGAAGATGCCTCTGATCGGCTACACCGCTCGTCGAGCGGCAGAGACACCACTTCCCAGTGCCGCTCTCCGGATGGCCGGAATCCCGCTCGTTGTCCACGCCGCTGGCGGGATACTGGTGCTGCTCGTGGTGACGATACTTTCGGTGTACAAGCCTTGGGGCCTGACGCGCTACGGGCGGCATAAGCAGCAGGAGCGGCGATACCAATCACCGAAATCACCACAAGCTGTGGGAGTCAAGGCGATGTCCGATTCAGAGAATGGCGCGACCGGCGCCGGCCTCTCTCGAGGACTCAGGTTTTTCCTCGCCGCCGGCATCGCTGTGTTCCTGGTGGTGGTGCACGTCACGACCTCACTGGCCATGGTTTTCACCACGGTCATTGACCTATGGCACTAGGACTTAGACAGACGAATAGAATCCGCCGAAATTGTTGTGCCGGACACCTTTCCCTTTACAACTACATTTTCCCCAGCAAGCTTATCGATTTGGCTCTTGTCGCCCTTCAAGGTGTACACCTTTCCACCGCTGACTAGGGCAAAATCGGATCCTTGCTTGACGCACTCGCGGGTACATTGTGCCGCGGTCTTACCCTGCATCATGTGATGTGCCCGCACATGGCATCGCTGACGGTTCCAGTTAGAGTCTGACTCGATTGACCGGAGGCCACTAGGGTGGAGAGAACGATAGAAAAGAAAAAAGCCGAAATTTGTAGGCGCATTAGAATTCTCCTTGAATTGCAGGTTGATTGGGTTGAGTTTGGTTGGCGATTCGGTTTTGCGGGTGAAGGCGACCATTACGCAAGGCACGTTCCTTCATCATGACGAAGAAGACGGGCACAAGGATGAGGACGTGGATGGTAAAAGTAATCATGCCGCCAACGATAGGGGCGGCAATAGGCTTCATCACGTCAGACCCGATGCCAGACTCCCACAGTATCGGCACTAGACTGGCGAGAACCGCGCATACGGTCATGAGTTTTGGCCGCAAGCGCTGAACGGCTCCTTCGATAGCTGCGGCTTCCACATCGACATTTGTCAATGGTCTGCCGGATTGCAGCTTATGTTCGAGTGCTTCGTGAAGATAAACGACCATTACCACGCCAGTCTCCACGGCAATTCCGAACAACGCGATATATCCCACTGCTACGGCGACGCTGAAGTTGTAGTGGAGCAGCCACTGGAGGAGCAATCCTCCGCTCATGGCATAGATCGTCGGAAAAATGAGCACAAGCGCCTCAGCCACCGAATGAAATACGAGGTAGAGGAGAAGGAAAATCACGAAGAAAACAATTGGAAGGATCAGCTGCAACCGCTGCTTTGCCCGCAGTTCGAGTTCGTACTCTCCCGACCACTGAAACGTGTAATTGGCCGGCAGCGCGAGTTTATCGTGCAGCAGCTTGTTTGCTTTTCCAACGAAGCCGCCGTAATTGGTGTTCGAGAGATCGATGTAGATGTATCCCGTCAGTGCGCCATCTTCGTCGCGGATCATCGCTGGGCCATGTGAGAACGAAATGCGAGCCACTTGCCCGAGGGGGATTTGCGCGCCGGATGGGGTACCAATCAGCACGCCGCGCATTTGGTCAACATTGTCTCGAAAGTCTCTCTGATAACGGACGTTTATGGGATACCGCTCACGTCCCTCGATGTTCTCCGCAATATTCTGTCCGCCGATGCCCGACTCCACGGCGGTTTGAATATCTGCGACTGTCAAGCCATAGCGAGCAGCCTCCGCGCGGTTGACATCCACGTTGACGTAGAAGCCCTGTGCAACCTTTTCAGCGAAGATCGACCTCATCTCCGGAAGTCCAGACAATACATTCTGAATTTGCGACGCTAGCTGCTGAATGCCTTCGACATTTGGTCCCTGCACCTTCATGCCCAGCGGCGTCTTGATGCCGGTCAGTTCC